>JBFFDV010000021.1:0-16842 GCA_041559215.1 Anaerolineae bacterium
CCTCACCTGGAGAGAATAAGTATTCTCAAGGGCACCAATGCGATAGATCCTACTGAACTTCTGGACAGGCTTCAGCTAACATACCCTGAACGGGAGATAGATGTCGTCACCTATGGCCCGGTCTTGGCCACTCACTTGGGCCCCGGAGCCATTGGCGTGTTCGTCTACGAGGGGCTATCATCGTAACCTTCGGGAAAATTGTACCATGAACTTTACATTGCCTCCTTTCGAGAAACTAGAAAAGATTCTGATCCTGGAAAAAGAAAAGGGATATACTGATAGAGCGGTTATCGGTGGGCTCAGAAAGTTCTCTGCGCTCTGGCATAAGGAAGCTAGAGAGACGACCGATGATGCATTCCTCATTCGGCTCATCGAGGATACAGTCGCGCTACTGGAGAGATATTCCGAGGAGACCGTAGAAAGACGCCAAGAGATAGCCCAAGAGATATTGCGTGAATGGGGAAGCAAAGAGCAAGAGGCAACCCCGGGGAGGAAGAAGCTAGCGACGGAGAAAGAAGGAGCACCACCGCCCAAGAGTGCACCATCGGAACCAAGAGTCAACCTTGATTCCCCAGTGAGCCAGCTGCATGGGGTGAGTGATGCGTACGCCAAACGCTTGAGGCGTCTAGGTGTCTCCACCATCCGTGACCTTCTTTACCTCTTTCCTCATCGGTACGACGATTTCAGTTCGCTCAAGACCATAGACAAGCTCGACTACGGCGAAGAAGTGACCATCATAGGGACCGTTTGGGAAACTCTTGAGCGCACGAGCAGACGGGGCCAGACCCTTGTTACCAGTACAATATCTGACGGCACGGGAGTAGTCCAGGCGACCTGGTTCAATCAACCCTATCTAGTTAGGACTCTCAAGCCAGGTAAACAGATTGTCATCAGCGGTAAGGTTGATGAATATCTGGGTCGTCTTACCTTCTCCTCACCTACCTGGGAACCCCTGGACAAGGAGCTGATTCACACCGGACGACTTGTGCCTGTGTACCCTCTCACGCGAGGTATCAGTGCCCGCTGGCTACGCCGTCTGATGAAACGAACGACGGACTATTGGTCCCTCCGCTTGCCTGATCATCTGCCTCTGACGGTAAGTGAAAGGAGCAATCTTCGGAGCCTGGAAGTGGCCATACAGCAGATTCATTTTCCCGACGATTGGGAAATGCTCAAGCAAGCCCGCCGACGCTTAGCCTTTGATGAATTCCTAATGATTCAACTGGGGGTATTGAAACAGAGACACGAGTGGCGCAACACACCAGGGCAGCCTGTGCAGATCGATGCAGCTCTGCTAAGAACTTTTCTCCAGTCTCTACCGTTCACTTTGACTCAAGCTCAGGAAAAGACTCTATCGGAGATCCTCGATGATCTCGAAAACTCGAAACCTATGAGTCGCCTCCTACAAGGAGATGTGGGTTCAGGTAAGACGGTGGTAGCAGCAGCGGCGATGCTAATGGCCGTAGCCAGTGATATGCAATCGGTCCTGATGGCACCCACAGAAATCCTAGCTGAACAACATTACTCCAACCTGAGCAAGCTTTGGGGTGAGTTGTGGCTCCCTGGCGTCACCAAAGTAGTCTCCCACCTGAGACTGCTGACCGGGAGCCTAAGACAATCCGAGAAGGAAAAGATCTACGATGAAATAGCCTCGGGAGAGGCCAAGATCATTATCGGCACCCATGCCCTTATCCAAGAGGGGTTGAGGTTCAAGGACCTAGGACTGGCCGTCATCGATGAACAACACCGTTTCGGTGTAACACAAAGGGCATCCTTGCGTCAGAAAGGACATAACCCCCATATCCTGGTGATGAGCGCCACTCCGATTCCGCGCACTCTCGCCTTGACCATTTATGGTGACCTGGACATCTCCACTATTGATGAGCTTCCTCCTGGTCGCAAGGAGATCACTACACGGTGGATGAAGCCACGAGAGAGAGAGCGAGCCTATGGCTTCCTGCGCAGTCGTGTCGAGGAATCCCAGCAGGCTTTCATCATCTGTCCTTTGATTGAGGAATCGGAGAAGATAGAGGCCAAGGCTGCTGTAGAAGAATACCGTAGACTCCAGGAAGAAGTATTTCCAGACCTTAGGCTGGGGCTCCTCCACGGGCGGATGACAGCAGAGGAGAAAGAGGCTGTGATGAGGGACTTCTACGCGGGTGAACTAGACATTCTGGTATCCACACCCGTTGTTGAGGTAGGAATTGATGTGCCCAATGCCACGGTTATGCTGATAGAAGGAGCCGATCGCTTTGGGCTGGCCCAGCTGCATCAATTTCGCGGGCGTGTAGGCAGAGGCGAGCAACAGTCCTATTGCCTTCTTCTGGCCGACTCGCCAACTGACATGGGGGAGCAAAGGCTGCAAATAATCGAAAGCACACAAGACGGCTTCAAGCTGGCAGATGAAGACCTGAACATGCGAGGACCGGGAGAGTTCTTTGGCACCCGGCAGAGTGGATTGCCAGACCTCAGAGTGGCCCGACTAAGCGATATAGGAGTCCTAGGGCAAGCACGTGTAGCGGCCAAGGAGATCTTTCAAGATGATCCAGATCTGACCCTGCCTCAGCATCGCCTCCTGGCTCGCCGTCTTGAGGACTTCTGGGGCAAGACAGAAGGTGACCTGAGTTGAACACAAGTCCTGAAGTTTCCCCCAGCTAGCAAAACATGGTATAATATCAAAAGGTCAATGTACATCATGTATTACCATGGAGGTTCTATCTAAATGAGTACGGCCATCTTTCCTGGCACGTTCGACCCAATCACCAATGGACATCTTGATATCGCTGCGCGAGCAGCTGTTCTTTTCGACCACTTGATCGTCGCCGTATACGCTCACCCTATCAAGACCCTACTCTTCTCCACTGCAGAACGAGTGGAACTAGCTCAAAAGGCCGTTGAGGATTTGCCAAACGTTGCTGTTGAGAGTTATGACGGCCTCACTGTGGATTTTGCACGGAGCAGAGAGGCCAGGGCGATAATACGGGGCCTACGAGTGGTAGGGGATTTTGAGTTTGAATTCCAGATGGCCCTGATGAACCGAACATTGGATCCAGAAATCGAGTCGGTCTGTTTGCTAACGACTAAGGAGTATTACTTTCTCAGCTCCAGCATCGTTAAGGAAGTGGCAAAGCTGTCCGGTGACATCAGCGAACTGGTTCCACCCCACGTCGCCGTCGCTTTGCAGACCAAGATCGAGGCACTTGGCGAGGAAGCCACAGATAGGATTAAGATCATAACCATGCGGGACTAGCAGACGCGCTGCTATGGCGGTAGATCAAAAGCGAGCGCATCGCTGGATAGCGCCATATCGAGCATTCCGAGGGGGGTGGTCAGAATAGACATCTTATACCTGATAGACAGATTGGAAACCCTTGTGAATAAAAGTAGACGAATTCCTTTAACCTCCGGTGTCATTGTAAACAGAGACGATTGCCTGGAGGTTATTGACCAGATGCGCATTACTATCCCCCAGCAGATTGAGGAAGCCAAGCACATACACGAGGAGAAGGAGCGAGTGCTCGCTTTGGCTAGGGAAGAAGCTAAGAGAGTTCTTGATAATGCCCAGGAACAAGCCGAGCAAGTCCTCAACGAGCGGGGACTACTAAAAGAGGCCGAAGAAAGTTCAGTCCGCATTATTGATGAAGCCCATCGTAAAGCGGAAGAGACCATGAGGGGGGCCGACGAGTATGCTATCAACGTTCTCGGGCGCTTGGAAGATCAATTGATCGCCGTCCAAACCACTATCCGAAACGGCCTTGAAATTCTGCAGCAAGAGGGAAGAATAGGGGAAGCCGTCTCGACTGACCTGGAGGAGTCCACGACTGGGCCAGAGAGATAAGAAATCTAACATGAGAATTAACGTCGCTCAACTGCTAAAGAAACCGGCAGGCACCGTACAGAGGCATGCTTTGTCAGAAGATATCAGGGGGATAGACGATGAACTGAAGATTCAAGACCTTCTGACAGGTTCTGTGAAACTGCTTCGCACTGCAAATGGAATCCTGGTCACAGCGTCTTTACGAACGGCCTTAGAACTGCAGTGCTGTCGCTGCCTGGAACCCTTCTCTACACTGATCGAGTTAGAGATTGAGGAGGAATTTCATCCCAGTGTCGACATATATACTGGAGCTAAATTGCCTGTCATAGAGTCCAAGGAAGAGGGAACGATCATCGACGCAAACCATATCTTGGATCTCACAGAGGTAGTACGTCAGGCGATCTTCCTAGCTGTGCCCATTCGCGCACTGTGCAGAGAGGATTGTGCTGGCTTATGCACACAATGTGGTCAAAATCTCAGTGAGGGGCGATGTAACTGTGGGACTGAAGCGATCGACCCTCGCCTGGAGATTCTGAAACAACTGCTATGATTTGAGCAATCCCGAAAACGAAAGGACCTGATTATATTATGGGTGCCGTACCAAAGACAAGGATTTCGAAAGGGCGCCGCAACCGCCGTCGTAGCCATAAGGCTTTGAAGCCGCCCAATCTCATCTTATGTTCTCAATGCCATGAACCTCGCCTCCCTCATCGTGTATGTCCGTCCTGCGGGTACTACAAAGGTGTCGAGGTTATCAAGCCAAAGGCAAAATCCGAGTAAAGCTGCGTTTCTCCTTCTTGACCGAGCGTCTTCTGGGACGCTCGTAGTTGTCCTGGCGAGAATGATCCATTTTGCAGCGAAGTGGAGGGAGTGTCAGAGCCTAGATGCCGAAGAGGTTAGCCTTAATTTTCCCTGGCCAGGGCTCTCAATACGTGGGTATGGGACGTGATTTGTATCAGCGATACCCCGAAGCCAGAGCCCTTTTTGATGAGGCCGATGAACTCCTGGGACTGGGGCTGTCAAAGCTATGCTTTGAGGGGCCTGAAGAGAACCTATATGATACTATCAATACCCAACCAGCTATCCTGACCATGAGCCTGGCCGCGCTTGAGGCACTTAGAGCACGGTACCATTTCGAAGAGATAGCTTTTGTTGCAGGACACAGTTTGGGGGAGTACAGCGCCCTGGTAGCTGGCGATCATATCTCTTTTCCCGATGGCCTGCGTCTGGTGCGAGAGCGGGGTCGCCTGATGAAGAAGGCAGGCGAGCAGCGCCCCGGAGGGATGGTCGCCATATTGGGGTTGGAAGCGGAAGTTGTCGATGAGGCCTGCCAGCAAGCCAGTGAAGAAACGGGAACAGTGGTTCAGGTGGCTAACTATAACTCCCCAAAGCAGATAGTGATCTCTGGGGAGCGAGAGGGGCTGCAAAAGGCGATGGGATTGCTTGGGGAGAAGGGCGCTCGCAGAATGGTGCCCCTCGCGGTAAGCATCGCCAGTCACTCTCCGCTGATGGAATCTGCGGCTGAGGGTCTGCACCAAACCATGGAGAGTGTCGTCTTTCAGGAGGCGGAAGCCGCGGTGATCGCCAATGTGACTGCCAAGCCTTTGAGAAACCAGGAAGACATTCGAGAGGAATTGGTCAAACAGCTTGTCTCACCAGTGCGATGGGTAGACTCCGTACGCTACATGCTTAATCATGGAGTGACAACTTTCGTCGAGATAGGCCCCAAGGATGTGCTTAGCAGTCTCATCAAGCGCATTGACCCTGGAGTCGAGCGTATAAACGTAGGCGACGTAGCAGGGATCGAGGCATGGGGAGCATGAATGACAAGTATGAGACTTGACCTCATCGAGACCAAGGTTATTAGGAGCGATATCGAGGAGGGGAAAGATGTTGGACTTGACCGGCAGGGTCGCTGTAGTGACTGGAAGTTCGCGAGGCATAGGACGCGCCATTGCTCTCAAGCTGGCCAGTCTGGGAGCCAAGGTAGTAGTCAACTATCATAGCAGCGAAGATGCAGCCCGAGAGGTTGTTGAACAGATAGAATCTCAGGGCGGTGAAGCGATAGCATTTCAAGCTGATGTGAAGCAGGCGGAGGAGGCCAAGGAGCTCATCGAGGCAGCCTTGGATGCTTATGGGCGTCTGGACATCCTAGTCAACAACGTGGGAATCACCCGCGACACCCTGCTGATGCGCATGAAAGAAGAAGATTGGGACATCGTACTCGAGACGAATCTAAAGGGAACTTTCAACTGCACCAAAGTGGCCCAACGGCCCATGATTAGACAGCGATACGGTCGTATCATAAACATCACCTCGGTCTCTGGCATCGTGGGCCAAGTCGGACAAGCCAATTACTCGGCCTCCAAAGCCGGCATTATCGGCTTCACCAAAGCTGTCGCCAGGGAGCTCGGTACTCGTAATATCACCGTCAACGCCGTGGCTCCCGGCTATGTACCCACTGATCAGACCGCCGATCTACCTCAAGAACTGATTGACTACATATTGGAACTGACGCCCCTGAAAAGGCCGGGCACAGCGGAGGAAATAGCCAACGCCGTAGCTTTCCTCGCTTCCGAGGAGTCGAGCTACATCAGTGGTCAAGTGCTCGCTGTTGACGGTGGTATGATGACTATGATGTTGTGAGCAGAGGAGTTTGAGGATGGAAGAAGAACTAGGCAAGGTTACAATCGCACCACAGGTCCTGCTAACCATTGCCAGGCTTAGTACTCTTGCCACACCAGGAGTGGCAGCCATGAGCTCCACCTTTGCCGGAAGTGTAGGCCGATTGCTGCGAAGGGAGCGCCTCGATGAAGGCATAAAAATACAGGTGGAAGATGACATAGTCTACGTAGACTTATATATAATCGTCGAGCCGAATGTGAACCTGCTCGAACTGGGTCGCCAGATTCAACACGATGTGGCGCGGGCTATCAACGACATGCTCGGAATGCACGTCGGCGAAGTGAACATCCATATCCAGGATGTAGTTACACCCTCTTTGAAGAATCGGCTAGAGGAGGAAGATCGATAGTGAAGGCTCGGCGCCGCGCCAGGGCGGTGGCACTGCAAACCCTATTCGAGGTAGACATGACACGTCATGATGCAGCTCAGGTCCTACAACAACGTTTGCAAGATTGCGATCTAGACCAAGATAGTGCCGATTTCGCCCGCCACCTTGTACAGGGAGCCTTGCAGAATCTTCCACAGATAGATCTCACTATCCAGGAGATAGCTCCTGAATGGCCTTTTGATCAGATGTCGCCCATCGACAGGAATATCTTGCGCGTGGCCATCTTTGAGATGATGTTTGATCCCGATATTCCCATTAAAGTAGCTATCAATGAGGCCGTAGAACTGGCCAAGCTTTTCGGTAGCGAGAGCACGCGACGCTTCGTCAACGGCGCTCTCGGCACCTTAGCCAGCAAACAGATGTCACAGGAACAGCGTAGCGAGGGCACATGAATTTTGCAGGAATAGGACCCGCTGAGCTTTTGCTCATTCTAATCATCGCCCTCCTGATATTCGGGCCGGCGAAGCTTCCACAGATCGCCAAGGATTTGGGTAACAGCATCCAGAGATGGAGACAAGCGCTGGACGAGATCACCGAAGACCCAGGTAGTCCAGCATCGGTCTCCCACGCAAAGGAAGCGGAAATGCAAGCAAGTGTGCAGAAAGTAGTGAAGCTTCCGAAGAAAAAGGATGCAACCCCTGGGGTGACTCCCAGACCCGATGATTCAGCGAGTGCAGGCGAGGAGACAGATGAGGAAACAGAGACGGAGGCCGAATGTCAGACATACTCTGGCTAGCTATCCTCGTCTTCGTCGCTTTGATCATCCTTGGCCCCCAGAAGCTTCCCGAGGGTGCGGAAGCGTTATGGCTCTCCCTGCTAAACCTGCGCAGAGCACAACAGAATCTGCCACCCCTTGAGCTGGAATCTGCAAGGACTGCTTGGCGTCGCAGCAAGAGTCCCATCTACCAGCTTATTCAGTTCCTGTATGGGGTCACGGAACACCTCGTTGAACTGCGGCGCCGCACGATAAGAGCAGGCCTGGCGTTAGTGGCAGCCGCTGCGGTCAGCATATTGTTTACCAACAAAGTCATCGAACTTCTGATCCGACCAGCAGGGGGGATTAAACCCATCTTCCTGCGCCCTACAGAGCTTTTCTTTACCTATTTTCAAGTGACCTTGATGATCGGCCTCTGTTTGGCGATGCCATACATAATATTCCAAATCCTGGCCTTCGTCTACCCCGCTATGGAGAATCCAAACGAGAGGAGCTACTTCAGGAGTCTAGTGCTTTTTGGCGCCATCCCTGGCACCCTCTTATTCCTCGCCGGCGCGGCCTTCTGCTACCTGGTCATGCTTCCCTTTGCCCTCGGGTATCTGCTCAGCTTCGGTAGTAATCTAGCACAGGCACAGTGGACTATTGCGGCATACATCTCCTTCGTACTGACCTTCCTATTCGGGGTGGGCATGATCTTCGAAACACCTCTTGTCATGTTCGTGGCAGCCAAACTGGGAATCATGAGCGCCCGCAAGTACATAACCTACTGGAGATACGCGGCTATTCTGATATTCCTGGTAGCCGCAGTAGTTACACCCACTCCCGATCCTCTCAATATGATGTTGGTAGCAACGCCACTGCTACTCTTATATGGACTTGGAATCCTGTTGGCGAGGTTTGCATAAGAGTCTTGATGAACCGATTCATAGTTCGGAAGACATGATGGAACGACAGCACCCGCCGTAGAAAGGAGAGACCTCGATGCCCAGAGGTAGAGTTATCATTATGGGAGCAGCAGGCCGTGACTTTCACAACTTCAATGTCTGCTTTCGAAACAACGATGCCTACGAAGTTGTGGCCTTTACAGCCACCCAAATCCCCCGCATCGAGGGCAGAGTCTATCCCTCCGAACTGGCAGGCGAGAGCTATCCAGAAGGCATCGCCATCTACCCAGAGACGGAGCTGACCACGCTGATTAACGAACTGAAGGTAGATCAGGTAGTCTTCTCCTACAGCGATGTGTCACATGAGTATGTGATGCACAAGGCCTCAGAAGTTGTGGCCGCCGGGGCTGATTTCAGGTTGCTAGGGCCGAAAGCTACCATGTTGGAACCCCAAGTACCCATTATCAGTGTCTGTGCAACCCGTACCGGGTCGGGCAAGAGCCAAACCACCCGGCGCGTGTTTGATATCCTGCAAGAGATGGGGAGGAAAGTGGTAACTGTTCGCCATCCCATGCCCTATGGCAACTTGGCTGAGCAAATCTGTCAGCGTTTTTCCTCCTATGAAGACCTGGATCGCCATAACACCACCATAGAAGAGCGAGAGGAGTATGAGCCCCATATAGACAGGGGTGGTGTGGTCTATGCCGGGGTTGACTACGAACTGATTCTGCGCCAGGCAGAGGAAGAGGCGGAGATCATCCTGTGGGATGGCGGCAACAACGATCTGCCCTTCTACAAACCTACGCTGCACATTGTGGTGACGGATCCTCTCCGGGCAGGTCACGAATTGACATACTACCCAGGGGAAGCAAATGTGCGCATGGCCGATGTCATAGTGATTAACAAGATAGACACCGCCGGTTTCGAAGATATCACCACCGTCCGGCGTAATGTGCAGAACCTCAACACCGCAGCGACAATAGTTGAAGCAGCCTCGCCCATCTTCGTTGAGGATCCGCAAAAGATTCGAGGCAAACGCGTCCTGGTGGTCGAAGACGGGCCTACATTGACGCATGGCGAGATGAGCTATGGGGCAGGAATCGTCGCCGCCAAGAGCCTGGGTGCCGCAGAGATTGTTGACCCACGTCCTTATGCTGTCGGCTCCATTATCGATACATTCGCCAAGTATCCCACTACTGGCCCTCTGCTGCCAGCTATGGGGTACAGCCAGGAACAGACCAAAGAGTTGGAACAGACCATCAATGCCACTCCTTGTGATTTGGTTATCGTTGCCACTCCCATTGACCTGCGTCGGATACTCACAATCGACAAGCCGTGCGACCGGGTCCGGTACGAATTGCAGGAAATTGGTCAGCCGACTCTGGCGGACATAATAAGGGAGAGATTCAACTGATCTTGATCGATGGACTCGGCACGTGGAGGTGTTTGAAATGAGGTCGCAATCGGGCGCCGTAGGCATATGGAACCAGTCTGCCACCAATGATACCTGATTACGACCTGGCTAAGACCTGATTTTGACCCTGAGAGATTAGAATAGAACGTGGTATGTACGGGCCGCCGTTTTGGGCACGGCTCGATTTCAACAGACGTTGGTGCGGGTCTTTTACACACCCTAGCTAGTGCAAGGTTTATACTCAGCGTGATTTCAGTTTGAAATAGCCAACCTCGAACAGCCATATCCAAGTGGCATGATTGGCTTACTGTCTTACCCGGTCCGATACCTATACACCGGGCCTGGAAGAAAGCTAAGGAGGACTGTCAAATGAGAAGAGTGGCCATCGTCGGTGTCGGATATTCCGGCTTCCGATCAATAACGCCGGACACGTCCTACAAAGAACTGATGTACGAAGCGGCGGCAAAGGCTTATGAGGATGCTGGGGTGGACCCACGGCGAGATGTTGAAAGCTTCGTCAGTGTAGCCGAGGACTTCAATGAAGGGACAAGTATCTTCGATGAATATGTCCCTGATCAGATCGGAGGAGTTCTGAAGCCGGTACACACCATCTCAGGAGAGGGTATCCACGGGCTGATCGCAGCGTACATGCAGGTGCTCACTGGGGCGATGGATATTGTAATGGTTGAGGCTCATAGTAAAGCGTCCAATGTCCTCACCTTGAGCGATGTTGTGGCCTACGCGATGGATCCTATCTATAATCGGCCCTTGGGAGCCAGCCCCCTCTTCATCGCTGGCATGGAGATGAACCGGTACCTCTACGAGACGGGAACGACCGAGGAACAATGCGCTCAGGTAGTAGTCAAGAACAGGGGCAATGGGTTCCTCAACCCGAGCGCAGCTTATGGTGCCAGCTTGAGCATCGACGCCGTCGGTAATTCAGAGATGATCTCCTATCCTCTGAAAAGACTGGAGATCAGTTCCCATGCCGATGGGGCCATTGTGATGGTGTTAGCCTCAGGAGACGTGGCGGAGGAACTGACTGATTTGCCCATCTGGATACGAGGTGTCGGCTGGTGCAATGACACACCATCGCTGGAGACCAGAGACTGGGAGGGCGCCATCTACGCTCGCAAATCAGCGGCGATGGCCTATCGTATGGCTGGCATCCGAAACCCCCGCTTGGAAGTCGATTTCGCTGAGGTGGATGACACCTTCGCCTACAAGGAATTGCAGCATATGGAAGCGATCGGACTCTGTAGAGAGGGAGAGGCAGGTTTCCTGCTTGAGGAGGGCGCGACGGAACTGGATGGGGAACTGCCTATCAATCCTTCGGGAGGAAGCCTAGGGGTAGGACATCTACTGGACGCCTCGGGACTGGCAAGAGTCTTAGAAGTGGTCATCCAACTCAGGGGAGAAGCTGGCCAACGACAACTGGAGGATGCAGAGACAGGCCTGGCCTTTGGCTGGCGCAGCATCCCCACGACCAGCGGTGCAGCGGTAGTTCTTAGCATTTGAAAGAGCACAGAGGCGCGCCCCCCGTAGAGAGCGCAAACCTCTTGTGACAGCTAGCAAAGGAGGTCAAGCATGGGTATGAGAAAAGTCGCGGTCGTAGGAGCAGGCATGACAAAGTTCATGCGAAGGGCCCAGGAGACGGGAAGAGAACTCGCCTACCAGTCCAGCAAGATCGCCCTCGACTCCTGCGAGATGACGTTGGATGATATTGACTCTGTAGCTTTGGGCTCAGCTCCCGATGCCTTTGACGGGCTGCATATGAAAGGCGAATATTTGAGCGATGGGGCCGGAGCCTGGCGCAAGCCTTATATGAGATCTTATGTGGGCGGCGGTACCGGGGTCTTTGCCGCTATCCAAGGCTGGTATCATGTAGCCTCAGGCCTTTTCGACACTTGCCTGGTGGTGTGTGAGGAGAAGATGTCCAGTTGCAAGCCCCACCCCCAAGGCGCTTTCCTGACCATCTTCGATCACACAACGGAGCGTCCCCTGAAGCCTAATCTGGTCTGGATTTTCGCCTTGGAGATGAACCGTTATATGACCGTACATGGACTGGAGAAGAAGGACATCGCCCGAGTGGCAGTGAAGAACAAGCGAAACGCTCTGGATCATCCCTGCGCGCAACTGGCCGCTGATATCACTGTAGAGGATGTCTTGAACTCAGAGGTACTGGCCTGGCCTGTGCAGCGACTGGATATCAGCCCGACCAGCGACGGGGCAGTGGCTATCGTCCTGGCTGCGGAGCACGTAGCCAAGCGTCTTACCGACAAGCCCGTATGGATCAAGGGCGTCGGCTGGTCGCTGGACACCGCTTACTGGACCAGCCGTGACCTGTACTATCCTAAGTATGTGGAGTACGCTGCGCGTATGGCTTACGATATGGCTGGGATAAAAGAGCCAAGGAAAGAGATACATATAGTAGAGCCTTACGACCCCTTCGATTACAAGGAGCTTCACCATCTGGAAGGTCTTCTCTTGGCCGACAAAGGTGAGGCACCTCGGCTCACCGCAGAAGGTGTGACCGCGCGTGATGGCAACATGCCAGTCTGCCCCTCAGGCGGGCTGCTAGGAGTGGGCAACCCTATCGCGGCCGCGGGACTGATGAAGGTGGCTGAGCTCTTCTGGCAACTGCGCGGGGAAGCGGGCAAGAGACAGGTGCCAGGCAAGCCACGAACCGGACTGGCCCAGTCTTGGGGTGACTTGATGCAAGTAGGATGTGTGGTGATACTGGGCAATTAGAAGCCGATCACGATTTATGGAATCTACCTAGGAGGTTGAGAGTATGAGCGCCAACATAGAGAGCTTCCCCGGAACGCCCCTAAGTCAGGCCGATTTCGATGAGGGCAAGATTCTCACCACCCACTGGAAACCGAAGCTCGAATACGGCTGGGATGCAGGAGTAGCTATTAGCCGTTATCTGGCCGAGTTGAAGAACGGGCGCCTTATCGGGATGCGGTGTCAGCGCTGCCGGCAAGTGGTCGTGCCACCTCGTGTGGTATGCGAGTGGTGCTGGGAGCCAATGGACGAGTGGGTGTATTTGGAGGATACCGGTACAGTCAACACTTTCTCCATCTGCTACATACGTTGGGATGCCAGCAGGGCGAAGGAGCCGCAAATCCCCGCCGTCATTGAGATCGATGGGGCTTCCAAGGGCGCCGGTATTTTGCACCTCCTGGATGAGGTCGAGCCCAAGAACGTCAGGATCGGAATGAAAGTAAGAGCGGTCTGGAAGCCAGCAGAGGAGCGCACTGGGGCCATCACGGATATCAAGCATTTCAAACCCATTTAGGGCAGCGGAACAAGCTGCGGGCGGCGTTGAGCTTGCTTGTAACGCAATCTAAGGAGGAACTACCATGTCGCTTATTGAGCGGATAAGCAGTGTTGGGGACGCAAAGGTCTGGTATGACAATATACCGATAGAGAGTCTATACACCGTCGGCATAGCGGGCGAGCAATTCTTCCGCGCCATCAGGGACCGCGGCGTGATCATGGGCACCGTCTGCCCTACGTGCGACCTTACATATGTACCGCCAATGCTATACTGCCAACGCTGTTTCACGAAGTTGGAAAACTGGGTAGAGGTAGGCACGAAGGGAATGGTATACACCTACACCGTTCTAGGAGTATCCTTGGAGGACAAGCCTTTGGACAAGCCCGAGATACTAGCCCTGATCAAGATAGAAGGGGTTCATGGCGGTTTGGTTCATAGGCTAGGCGAGGTCGAACCTGAGAAAGTGGAGATAGGCATGGCAGTGGAAGCCGTCCTCAAACCCAAAGAAGAACGAGAAGGCTCTATCTTGGACGTCAAGTACTTCAAACCCATATAGGTAATGTCCAACGCCCTTGAGATGACCTGTCTCAAGGCGCTATTTGTCTTCAAGATATCTGACATAGAGGGTTGCTATCCCTTCTGAAGGAGTCCAGACTATGGACTTTCAACTCACTGAGGAACAAAGAATGATCCAGGAAATGGTGCGTGACTTTTCCGAGAACGAGATCATGCCCATCGCCGGCGATATCGATAGAGAGGGAAGGTTTCCCTTCGAGACTTTCAAGAAAATGGGGGAGTTAGGGATCTTAGGTCTGCCATGGCCAGAGAAATACGGCGGGGCGGGAGCTGATAACGTTTGTTATGCCATAGCTACGGAAGAGATATCGCGCGCGTGTGGCTCTCACGGGCTCTCCTATGCAGCCCATGTCTCCCTGGGTAGCTCTCCCATCTACTTGTTCGGCACCGAAGAACAAAAGATGAAGTATCTGGTACCGCTTGCCAGAGGCGAGGCTTTTGGAGCCCTGGGCCTCACAGAACCTGAGGCGGGTTCAGATGCGGGAGGCACGCGGACGACTGCCGTGCTGGATGGCAATGAATGGGTAATCAATGGTGCCAAGTCATTGATAACCAATGGCCCTATAGCGGCGACAGTGATCACCGTAGCCAAGACAGATCCAACCGCGCCGGGCTCCCACGGTATATCACTCTTCATCGTAGAAACTGACAGACCAGGCTTCAAGGTCGGCAAAGAAGAGGACAAGTTTGGCTTGAGAGGCTCTCCTACCTCACAGCTTTTCTTCGAGGATTGCCGCATCCCCAAGGAGAACCTACTGGGCAAAGAGGGTGATGGTTTTAGCCAAATTATGGAAGTCCTGGATGGTGGCCGCATCAGCATAGGTTCAATGGCTCTCGGCTTGGGCCAAGCAGCCCTGGAAGCGGCCATCAAATATGCCAAAGAGCGACATCAGTTTGGCCGTCCAATCGCCCAATTCCAGGCCGTCCAATGGATGATAGCCGATGCAGCCACTCAGTTGGAGGCGGCACGCCTCATGGTGTACAAATCCGCGTGCTTAGAGGATCAAGGAAAGAGATTCACCAAAGAAGCGGCAATGGGCAAACTCTTCGCCTCAGAAGCCGCTGAGTTGGCCTGTTATAACGCCATGCAAATCCACGCTGGCTACGGCTACACCAAAGACTATCCTGTCGAGCGCTTCTATCGGGATAACCGACTCACCGCAATCGGCGAAGGAACCTCGGAGATCCAAAGACTCGTCATCGCTCGGCAGGTACTAGGCACGAGGTAACAGAAGTCGTGCCGCTTGTCATCCCACGACTACGAGTGAAAGGCTCCTACGTACGCTTGCGGAAGGAAAGCCTCATAGGTGAGCCCTCGAAACCGAAAGCCGCCCGAAACTGATTTTCCAAATAGCGGTGATAGGTGAAATGTACCAAGTCGGGATCGTTCACGAAAAAGACGAAGGAGGGTGGAGCGATACCGACCTGGGTCGCATAATAGATCCTCAGACGCCTTCCTCTCTTAGAGGGCGGTGAGTGCAAGGTTACTGCATCTTGCACAACCCTGTTCAGTTTACCGGTAGGTATCCGACGGGATCTTGCCTCTTGAACTTTCAAGGCCACATCTATGGTCTTTGCCACGCGCTGTCCTGTAGTGGCGGAGACGAAGATCAAGGGGGCATAAGCCATGAATTTCAGTACGCGCCTGATATGGCGGCTGTAGCTCTCCATCGTATAGGTATCCTTTTCGACAAGGTCCCACTTGTTTACTACGATGACAACCCCCTTGGCCTCTTCCAAAATGTAGCCGGCGATGTGAGCATCTTGGGCCGTAACCCCTTCCACAGCATCCAGCAATAGCAGGGCGACATCCGCACGTTGAATGGCCCTTAGGGCTCGTATGACGCTGTACCGCTCGATACCACGTGCAATACGCCCTCGCCGCCGAATTCCGGCAGTGTCTATCAAAGTTATCGACTGGCCATCCCATTCGATAAAGCTATCCACGGCATCACGGGTGGTGCCTGGCTTCTCGCTCACAATCATGCGCTCTTGCCCCAAGATAGCGTTGAGGAGCGAGGATTTTCCCACATTGGGTCGACCTATAATAGCGATCTTGACCCCCTCCGCCTCGTATTCCTCTGGCTGTGGCGGGAGGACATGCAGGAGAGCATCTAATAGGTCTCCAGTGCCAACACCATGCAAGGCAGAAATGGGATACAGGTCGCCCAAACCTAACTCGTAGAATTCCAGCGCCGCCTGGCGACGGCTCTCGTTGTCAGCCTTATTGACCGCCAAGATGACTGGTTTGTTGGAGCGGCGTAGAAGCTCCGCAATTTCGAGGTCGTTTGCGGTTAGCCCCTCTTTGACATCAACCAGAAAGATGATGACCTCGGCCTCGGCAATGGCTATCTCTACCTGGTCTCGGACCGAGGCGATAAGGTCATCTGCAGGTTGGGGAAGCAACCCTCCTGTGTCTATGAGAGTGAAGGTCAAGCCGCCCCATCGAGCATCGGCATAGATTCGATCTCGGGTGGTACCTGGCACATCCTCTACAATAGCCAAGGGCTGTTCTATCAAGCGGTTGAAGAGCGTTGATTTGCCGACATTGGGACGACCAACCAGGGCCACCACGGGCTTGGTCATGATTCGCTTATTACTACCTCTACCTGATCAGGGAGAATGGCCTGCACCTGGAGCGATTCAGGTTTTTCGACCGTGAGAGGCACAAAATGGGTACCTGGGCCGTAGTTGGAAAGATCTACAAGGACACGTACATCTTCAGCCCCCAGAGCTTCAAGCTCCGACAAGGGGCCTGAAAGGATAACCTCCACCGTATCTGGAGAGAAGGTAGCTTCTAGACCTCTCCCAAGTCCCTGCAACACAGGGGTGAGTTGCACAGTCTGCCCGCCCAACACAGGAGATATCTCAACGAGGGCTTGAACGCTACGCACCCCCTCTAGAGGAGACACCCCTTCTGGAAAGACTATAGCTACCTGCTCTGAGATGCTTTCTTGCGCATCCTCCACATTTACAGGATAGGTCTCCAAATAACCAGGTATTTCACTGACGATTCGAGGGTTTCCCACAACGGTTACCGTAGAAGGGGTGGCACTGATGCTACTGATCCAATAGCCAGG
>JBFFDV010000022.1:0-16600 GCA_041559215.1 Anaerolineae bacterium
CCGCTTGTCTTGGCGAACGATGACACGATTGCCCAGGCTGCCGAGCCAATTCACGAACTTGCTCAGAATGGGCGCTCGTATGAACCGCTGGTAAAACCGCACGTAGAGAAGAGTGTTCGAGTCGTCGATGGGGGCGAAGGCTACGAAGATACGCTGTTTGTCCTGAATTCGAAGTTGCCAGATGTTGGGGAAGTTGAAATTTACAAAGGGAGGGAAATGTGGCTCGGGTATGTCCTGAGGTTTGCGGGGCGGCGTGCCGTCGTCAATTCGGTTGTAGACCCAGGCTCGGAGTTTGTTCCCATCCAGCTTGGTCAGCGGCCCATCAACCAAGGTGCGCCCTCCCCGTCCGATGGTATTGTGATGCACGAAGGGCAGATGCATCACGTCCAACTGATTCTCAACGGCGCGGGAATAGTGCACCGTCCAGTGATCGCGGAAGGTGGCATAGGTGAAGTCGTCGTCGAGATCTTCGAAGAATGGCAGTGCTGGTAGATCGCTGCGTGCCTCGCCCCACCATAGCCATACAAAGCCGTGCGCCTCGTCCGTGGGATATGTGTGCACGCGAAACCGCTCCGGAACTGGGGTGTTCTTGCCATTGGCTGGGATGAGCTGGCAGCGCCCGGTAGCGTCATACTGCAAGCCGTGGAAAGGGCATTCAATGCAGTCGTCCATGATCTTCCCTTTGCTGAGCGCTGCGCCACGATGGGCGCACTTGTCCCGCTGGCACACCACCCGGCCCTCTGTATCGCGCCAGAACACCAACTTTTCTCCCATGCGTGTAACACCCACGGGCTTATTCCGCGGGACCTCATTGGATTCAAGAATGGCGTACCATTGGTTCGGAATCATCGAACACCTCTTTCGTTGACCTTCCAAGGGCAGCTATACCGCATGTGTTGCGAATCGTCACGCGATATCTGCGTCCGCTGTTGTGTTCTCGAGGGGCACGGGGGGCAGTGAGTCCTAAGAACCGCCGGGCCTGGGCGCACGGAGCTTCATTTCTAGGGAAATATCTTTCCTGGGTTCATGATGTTGTTGGGATCCAGGGCCCTTTTGATGCTCTTCATTACCTCTATGGTCTCGGCAGGTAAATCCAAGCGCAGATACTTCTTCTTCAACAGGCCGATGCCATGCTCCCCCGACAGCGTGCCTCCCACCGCCACAGCCGCAGCGAAGATATCACCTGCAGCTGCCTCTACCCTTTCTAGCTCTTCCGGATTCTGGCGATCGAAGAGGATGTTGGGATGCAGGTTGCCATCGCTGATGTGGCCGAAAATAACAATGGGTATATCGTGACGGCGAGATATCTCCTGAATGCGCCTGACCGTCTCCGGGATAGCCTCACGAGGCACAGAGATGTCCTCTCCTACCTTGTTGGGGCGGACGCGGGTGAGGGAGGGGGAAATGGACTGCCTGGCTTTCCATAAGGAATCCTCTTCATCCTTTGTGGCAGCTAATTCCACTAGAGTTGCCCCGTTTTCGTGGCATAGCGTGGCCACAGCGTCCAACTCCTGCGCCACTGCCTCTTGCACGCCATCCACCTGGATGAGCAGTAGGGCAGCTGCATCCCGTGGAAGCCCCGTCTGTAGGTAGTCTTCCACCGTTTGCACAGTCAGCTTATCCATGATCTCTATAACCGCAGGTGTTATGCCAGCCGTGAGGATCCTGTTCACTAGAGTGGCTGCGTCATCCAGATTGGAGAAAGCGGCCATTACGCTGCCTGAGTTCTGCGGTTGAGGGATCAGGCGCAGGATGATCTCCGTGACCACGCCCAGTGTCCCCTCGGAGCCCACGAAGAGCTGGGTCAAGTTGTAGCCGGTGACGTTCTTTATGGCTTTGCCCCCTGTGCGTATCACCTGGCCTTGAGGCAAGACCACCTCTAGGCCCATGACATAGTCACTGGTGACACCGTACTTCAGCGCGTGAGGGCCACCCGCGTTCATGGCCACGTTCCCGCCCAAGGTAGTTGCCTTCAGGCTCGCGGGGTCTGGTGGGTAGTAAAGACTCTTCTTAGCCACCTCTGCCTGCAACTTGCCGGTGACCACGCCGGGCTGCACCACGGCCACCATATTGATGGCGTCCATCTCCAGTATCTGTGTCATCCGCGTCAGGCTCAGGACGATGCCCTCCTGGATCGGAATCGTTCCGCCAGCCAGATTGGTCCCCGCCCCTCTGGGCACCACGGGTATCTTCTCCCGATTGGCCAGCTTTACCGTGGCGACCACTTCATCGGTGCTCTTTGGTAAGACCACTATCTCTGGCAGGTGCTCCAACACCGTGCTGTCGTAGGAGTAGCAAAGCAGATCCTCAGGGGAGGTCAGCACGTCCTCCTCTCCGATGATATCTTTGAGCTCTTCGACTAGTTTTTGTTCCAGCATCTGATTCCCTCGAGGTCAGATCGACGATTTGCATTATATCATCCCCGCGTGTGCTTAGCAAAATGCGGGTTAAGAAGGCGTTGCGCAGCAAAAGCCCGGGGAGCGCGAGGGAGCCTGCCCTGAACGAAGTCGAAGGGTGTCCCCTCGACCTTCAATCCTCCCTGCATGATGGGGTCCCGCCCAATCGCTGCACAAGCGCGAAGAAGGCGGAGATGTAAACTGTGTGTGAGGGACACCCCCATGCTCACTGCCAGTGGGCGGCCATCCCGTGAGCTCGAACTCCTCTCCAGTGTGTCTGGTGTGCTCTTGTTGGTGAGGGAATGCCTGGTATATAATCTTACTTGGGGTTTCGGAGCGACCATTGATGGGGCCACATTTCGAGTTAGAACAGGAGCTTGATGCTCGGCAGCGCCAGGCCGTGACTCACGGGTCTGGTGCACTCTTGGTGCTGGGAGGTCCGGGCAGTGGCAAGACCAGAGTGCTCACCCATCGTATCGCTTACCTGGTGAGAGAGCATGGGGTCTCGCGCGATAGCATCCTGGCGGTGACCTTCACCAACAAAGCTGCTGAGGAGTTGCGCCTGCGTCTTGATCAACTCTTGGGGGGTCGCGCGAACGGAATGTGGATTCACACCTTTCATGCCACCTGCCTTCGCATACTCCGGGCCCATGGCACGGCCATAGGTCTCCATCCTCATTTTGTCGTCTTCGACGAGAGTGCGCAGGCTGATGTCATCTCCTATGCTTTACAGCGGGTTGGTGGGGCCCAATACCTAACCGATCGCGATTTCACTGAACTACGAGATTTCATCGCGATGCGTAAGGCCGCTTTGGTAGATCCAGGTTATGATTCTGGGGAAGCGGTTGAGGAGAGTGCCTTTGCCAAGGTGGGAGAGGCTTATCAGGATATCCTACGCGAGTATAAGGCGCTGGACTTTGATGACCTTATCCTTTATGCTGTGGAGCTGTTACGGCAAGAGGACGAGGTGAGGGCAGAGTTGCATCGGGGTTTTGCCTACGTCTTGGTGGACGAGGGGCATGATATGAACCCTGCGCAATACGCCTTTCTCCGACTTGTGATCGGCCCCCAGAGCAATGTTATGGTTGTGGCTGATGATAACCAATCTATATATGGTTGGCGTGGCGCGAATCCCGATCTGACCCATCGTTTTCGCCGGGATTATGGCGCCAAAGTAATCATGTTGGAGCAGAACTATCGCTCCACAAGCCACATCGTTGCTGGCTGTCAACATTTGATCAAACAGAACCCTAGCTACTTTCCGCGTCGTATGTACGCCAAGCAGCCTGCCGGAGAACGGATCGAACATCACCTTTTCCAGACCGCGGCCCAAGAGCAGGAATGGTTTCTTGGCACGATGCATCGCTTGGTGCAAGATGAAGGCTATGAGTACGGCGATATCGCCATCTTGTACCGCACCCACTGGCTAGCCGATACCATATATCAGTATCTCCTGAACGCTGAGGTCCCGCTCCAGCGCATACAAAGAGAAAACTTCTTCCAGCGATATGGCGCTCGGGAGATGTTGCGCCATCTACAGATGCTACCCTCCTTCGCCGATCCTGCTTTGCGTATAGCCTTGAATTTCCCTCGTGTCATCGCTGATGAACTGACCATGCTTCAGTTGCATCGCCTGGCCTTGCGAGAGGATATCTCGCTCGCTCAACTGGCGCGCAATCTGGATGCCTATCCAGAGGTAAGTCCCCTCACCCGGGCGGCGGTACGCAGCTTCCTGGAGGCAATAGATCATAGGCTTCTTCCTCATGTGGAGGAGGATATATCGCGCATTGTGGAGAGGCTTGTGGCTGTTCTGGAGAGGCGGCGGAGTCCCTATCCTGAAGAGATGCTGCCCACGCTGGCTGGCTTCGCCTCTCTCCTCTCCTTGGATGATGAGGTGTCGCGAGCGCGGGCGGCCTTGGATGCCGGTCGCCCCATCATTGTCCTTGTTGAGCGCAGCATTGACGCCTTCTGCGGAGGGATCATTCTGGAGCACGCCTTGAAACACTACTTGGGAGTTGAGGTGTCGCTGCAACAGGTCAATGCAAATGCGAGGGAGCATCTATCTCCAACCGGGCGGGGCCTGACTATATTGCTGGGATCTGAGTTAGAACCGACTGAGGAGTTCGATGGGATCATCTTGCGCCCCAGGCAAGCAGGCACGATTAGCTATTCTCTGTCCACCATCGCCTGGAGACTGGCTCAGGCTCTGCTGGTCTCTTATGAGACGTTGGATAATGAGCGCTTCGTCATCTACGATCTGGAGACCACGGGCACATCCCCGCTTGGAGATGAGATCGTCGAGATAGGGGCCATCACGGTGGACCGACGCAGAGAAGTAGGGGAGCCGTTCCATTCCCTTGTTCGACCCCGTAGAGGTTATGTCCCCCGGGAGGCGACGGAGGTTCACGGTATAACTTGGGAGGATGTGCGAGGTTCACCGCAGATAGATGCTGTATTGCCACGCTTTATGCGATATCTGGGCGATGCCGTCTTGGCTGGTCACAACATCCATCAGTTCGACAATCTGTTCATCGATCGGGAGATGCAACGCACCTTGGGAAGGCGACTTTCTAACCCTTCGTTGGATACCCTGCAACTTGCCAGGCGGCTGCTGCCTCGGGCCAATCATGGACTGGAGGCTTTGCTACAACACTTCAAACTGGGCGAGTCAGTAGCTCACCGTGCGCCGTCGGACTGTCGGCAGGAACGGGACTTGTTGTTCCGGTTGTTGGCCGAGAACCGATGGCAGAAACAGTTAGAATCCCTCACGGAGCTGTTACCTTTGGTGGCCATAGGCATGATGGCTGCGGGTGTGCCCTTGACCGACGAGAATCGCTCGCTTCAACTGGCAGCCGCTCGCGTGACCCAGCGACAGGAGGCCTCCCCCTGGGTGGAGCGGGTTCTGGATCTCCTGCCATCAGAGCTTTGGCTGGATGCTAGTGGATACTATGCCCAATTGCAGGACCTTGAGGTGCCGCTCGCCGTCGACGATGAACGATGGGTAGCCTTGAAGCGGGATTGGGAGGCTCAGTTGGGCGCCTTCCAAGGGGTCAGTTCCGATAGATCACTCCAGGCTTTTCTGGACTATGCGGCATTGGCCACAGATGAGGATCGCTGGCGGCCGGATCAAACGCGCGTCACGTTGATGACTTTACATAACGCGAAGGGGAAGGAGTTTCCGGTGGTGTTCATCGTGGCCGCGGAAGAGGGCAACGTCCCTTATTGGCGTTATCGCGAGAGTGAAGGCGGCCTTGAGGAGGAGCGACGGGTATTCTACGTGGGGATGACGCGGGCTAAGGAGAGGCTGTACATATCGAGTGTGATGAACCGCGGTGACCGAAGGCGTAACCCTTCGCCCTTCGCGGCGGGCTTGCCCAGCGAGCATATCCTCAGAGAATATCATTACAGATAGATGGTGAGGGGGCTTGCGCAGCGATTGGGCACAAGCCCGGAGGCTGTGGTATTTGACAAGAGCTTGTCGGAAGCGTATACTATGTCTGGCGAGTAGATCTCTGTGGTTTTTCGACGGAAGGAGCGAATGTACAGGAGCTTACCCTACATACTCTCATCGCTAATTATACTAATCCTGCTGTGCTTACCTGCAGTGACGAGCGCCGATCAGCCGGTGGCTCGTTTCTTCGTATTCCACGCCCAGGACTGCGACCACTGTTTGGCTGTCGAGGAGGATGTTTTGACAGCCTTGAGAGAGGAATACGGGGAGCAGATAGAGATCGTATACTTCGACATAGGTGCCCTTGAGAACTATGAAGTCATGGTCCGATTGGAGAGGGAGTATGAAGTCTCCGGGCTGCAGATTCCACAAATCTTCATCGGGGATCAGGTCTTAGTAGGAGAGGAGCAAATACGCGATGAACTGCGGGGATTGATTGAGGAGTGTCTAGCAGTTGGTGGATGTGACTTCCCCACAGAGGACTTGCCCGTTGAGGCTCCGCTCTTGCCATCAGGGACGGCAACAGTCCCAGCTTGTGAGGAGCCAACTAATCCAGGGGAGGCCGGGGTGTGCGAAGTCGTTGGTGGAGAGTTGGCCGCTCCTGTGTATGTCGCCTATTTCTACAGTCCCGGTTGTTTGGAATGCGACCGCGTGGCCTATGATCTGTCATATTTGGAGCAGAAGTATCCCAACCTGGAAATCAGGTCTTTCGACATCAACACTTGCGCGCCTTTGAACGAGGCTATGTCTGAGCGCACCGGCGTTCCCCCTGAGGATAGGCTGCTTGCCCCTGCCCTTTTCGTCGGTAACGAATACCTCATCGGTGATGAGATAGGCGTTGAGCGGCTTGAAGATCTGATCCAGAGACACGGTCAAGTGGGGTGTATTCCTCCCTGGGAAGGCCTGGAGGACGAATCATCACAAGCTGTAAACAGGATCATCCAACGGTTTAAGTCTTTCAGCTTCCTGGCGGTCTTGGGGGCAGGCCTTCTGGATGGGGTCAACCCTTGCGCTTTCACCACCATTATCTTCTTCGTATCCTACCTGGCCGCGATGGAGCGCAAAGGGAGGGAGATTCTGTTCGTGGGCAGCGCCTTTACTGCCGCTGTCTTCCTGGCCTATCTCCTAGTAGGTATCGGGATATTGGGTTTCGTGCATTCCCTCGGCATCGTTCGGACCTTGTCCCGTTTGGTCTATCTGGCAACAGGGGTCTTCTGCCTGGTGCTGGCCATCGTCGGTATCTACGATCTTTACAGGATCAAGCAGGGGAGACTCGAGGATATGGCTCTGAAACTGCCCGAGGTCTTGCGGCGAAGAGTGCATAAGGCTATCAGGGAGGGGGCGAATGTAAGAAACTATGTCTGGGCGGCTTTCGTAACCGGCTTCTTCGTGTCCTTGCTGGAATTGGCTTGCACTGGTCAGGCGTATCTACCCACCATCATCTTCGTTAGTGGGGTACCTGAACTTCGCGTCAATGCTATAGGGTATCTGATCCTGTACAACCTGATGTTCATCCTGCCCCTGGTGGTCATTTTCCTTCTGGTGTTCTACGGCACCACCTCTTTGCAGTTGGCTGGCTTCATGCGGCGCAATGCAGCGCTGGTAAAACTGCTCACGGTTATCCTCTTCGCCGCTCTGGGCGGTTGGCTGCTCTTTACAATGATATAAGGTCCCTTTCTCGCCTTCTTTCCTTGGTATGTTTCAACCTGCTGGCTCCTCCGTAGCGAGGATGGCAGCGCCCAAAGCGCCGATAATCTGAGGCTCGGAGGGGATAACCAAGGGCTCGCCAATTTCATCCTCAATAGCCTTTACCACCCCTATGTTCTTGGCCACTCCGCCAGCCATGGCTACGGGCGGAACTAGACCCAGCCTCTTGACCATGCTCAACGTGCGTTTGGCGATGGCTGCGTGGAGTCCAGCCACGATGTCTTCCCGGTTCAATCCCTCTGCGACCAGAGTCACGACCTCTGATTCAGCGAAGACGGTGCAGGTACTGGAAACCTGGAGCGGTTTCTGGGCTCGCAGCGAAATATCTCCGAGATCGTCTACCTCCAACTCCAGAGCCTTGGCCATTACCTCCAGGAACCGCCCCGTCCCGGCAGCACATTTGTCGTTCATCAGAAAGTCGAGCACTCGTCCGTCCTTGCTTACGGATATCACTTTGCTATCCTGGCCGCCGATGTCAATGATCGTCCTCACCTCTGGATGGAGATGGTTGATCCCCTTGGCATAACAGCTTATCTCCGTCACCTGCCGTCGAGCGTAATCGATGGCTACTCTGCCATATCCCGTAGCGACGATGGAACTTATCTCTTCCCGGGTGATGGTCGTTCCCTCCAATGCCTTCTCCATGGCTAGGTAAGCGGCCCTTCGGCTGTTGAAGCCGGTGGGCACAATCGAGTAACCCACTATCTCCTCACCATCCCAGATCACCACCTCGCCCGAGGCCGCTCCCACATCGACGCCAGCGCTATACATCAATCAACCTCCTGTAATTCTGTCCTTGGGCGTGGTACTTAGTTCAACATCTCTAGGAAGCCCTCGATGCGCGTACGAAGAGGGCCCAACTGCAGATTGGTTTCGTCAATGCAATCGCCATCTATCTGCAGGAAAGGGATGCCCTCTCTTCTCAATACATCGCGCATAACCCGCAATGCTCCTGTAGATTGACGGCAGCCCCAGTGGTGGAATTGTACGACCCCTTGAGCCTTAAACTCTGCCACACAGTTGAGCGTCGTCTCAAGTCTGCGCTCCACAGGACCATTATAATACACAGAGAGAATCTTGTCCGCCAGGGCCCGCAGTGGCTCCCTCTCATCCAAGGGCTTCCACCAAACGTTACTCGCCTCCTCGAAGACTATGACCGCTCCCAATTCATCCTCAAGCCAGGACATCAACTCTGTGCGGAAATAGGGTTTGAGATGCATCCAATAGAGCCGGTATCTCTGGTTCTCCTGTTCGCTGCCCCCTTGGGATACGAGGTCCTGAGTGTAATCGCGCAGGGCTCGATAGAACTCGACTCCAGCTGGCGTACCGAAAGCAGTAACGATAAGTGCCAACTGGTTCAGTTGCGAAGAGCCCCGTAGAGGGGCCGGTTCAGCGCTCCTGAGCTTTCTGACTTCCCAATGGCGCTCTCGAGCCTGGTTAGAGAGGCGAATTGCCTCCCGCAGCCGGTCGATGTCGAAGGTTACCCCTGTTAGGGCACACAGGCGCTCCACCAAGTCCCTTAATTGCTTTTCGACATGGGCGATGGTTTCCTCATCATAGCTTGGAGGCACATCAATAAGAAAGAACTCCTTTCCAGCTTGATGGGCGGAACTGGCTAGCATCTGAGAGGCGATGTCACAAACGTTAGAGGTGCTGACGTAGGCATCGCCCTCGGGAAGAAGGCCTTGTAGAGCCAAGCCGGCCGCGTTGCGGTGAAAGGTGCAAATGTCCATGGGGTAGTGGGCATCGCTGGCTTGAGCCAGACTTGCTGGGCCCAGCCCTACGTTGGCTGCCATGCCGGAGACTATCTCGGGATAGAAGGGTATCAATCCCAGACCCCAGATCAACTCTGGTGGGAACAATGCGTTGAACCAAACCAAGGGCGCATCGGGCTTCATGTATGTCCGTTGGGCGAGATTCAGAGCGAACTCGCCTCCTATCCTTATATGTTCCTTCATGGAGTTGAAGCCCCAATAGCCTTTCAGTAAGTTCAGGCCCATTTTGGACCGAAGGACGCGTTTAAGCATCGCTGCTGTGAGTTCCCTCTCTCCTCGTCTTCTGTCGTGGGCTTTGACGTTCATCATCGCAATACCTCCAGAAACGCCTCTATGCGGGTGCGGTGCTGGCCGCTGAGCGTTGCTTCACCCTCATCTTCCAACAATAGCACAGGCAGGTCCAAGTCGTGCATGGCCTTCCTCAGAATCGGATATTCGGACATGAACAGGTCGCAGAACTTGTAGTAGGAACAGATGACCCCATCTATTCTGCGCTTGCTGATGAGTTGGGAGAGATAGGCTAAACGTCTTGGAAGATCCCGCATCCGTGGGCAAGGTGGTTTGTCCAGGTAACGTGCTGCCATATCCCGTAGCATCTCGTCTATGTTTGTGGGGACTCTGATATGTGTTGCCAGGTCTCTGCCCACGGAGCAGCTGTCCTCAGCGACGATCTGAGCGCCGTAGTCCTCTACAGCTTCCACCAAGTCGCGGTTGACCAACAAACTGCCAATTAGCATGACACGAGCTTTGCGAGAAGAGGGGGGCTCTTGACCTGGCATCTCTACCAGTCTGTCCCTGAGTTGGGCGTTGGCTAGCACGGGGTCATCGGTCAGCGCAACATGCCGCAGCCCATAATAGTCTGTGGTGGGAATCAGCCCTTGGGACCACCTTTTGTCCAGTTCTGTCAGAAGAGACCTTTGCTCGTTATAAGGTATGATGGCCCTCTTCAGACCCTCAGCGGTCAGTCGCATATGGTAACGCTCCTCCATTCTCGTGACGAGACGGCGTAGAGCGTGATCGAAATGCTGGTGTCCCAAAGGGGTGTCAATCCTTGGAAGATCTAACAGCTGAAGTACTTCGATATCTACGTAGTGGCGCCAGACATCGTTAAGACGGCGCAAACCATCGCAGGAATCGGCGTGTATTACCGCTTCCAGATCGGATTCAGTCTCCAGGAAGCTGGCTAAGGTTATCTTGACCAGAGAGCAGAAGTTACGAGGTAGATAGGCTTCGGCTTCCGAGGCTTTCACGGCCGTGGGTAGTATGCGAACTGGCACTTTTCCGAAAGCATAGATGATCTCTTTGGGTACGTAGGAGCAGAAATACCCGATCTTGCCTCTATCGGTATCTTGTGTCATAGCTAGCCTCTACCTTGACAATTTGTGAGATTATACCACCCCTGGATAATGCTGACAAAATCGACGAATTGATGATCGTTGCACTTGAAGGCTGGAGAAGGGGTTGGACGGTGGAGATTTGCCGCCCAGAGACTGGCTAAGCGGCGGACCGTCATAATCTCTGCTATCAGTATGGGATGGTTGGACAGGAGGGAGGACTGAGGAGATCCGCTGTATCAGCATGTGGAATTGACCGTGGAGCTCGGGTCTAGAGGCTTGACTTCTCTCTGACTTCTGTGTTATATCTCAACTGGAGTTGGCCCAGAACTTGCTCGTCGCGCGGTCACCTCTTCGATCTGGACACGTGGAGGATCACAGTCGCCGCGGTATCAACACCGCTTCTTCCGTTGGTAGGCACGACGATCTCTGCTTGACCACCACTTCATAGGCCGGAGTGCTTCGCAATGCAATTGCTTTTGCTTAGTGTTCACGAATCATTAGCCCAACGAGAGTGTGTCTGGGCTGGTCGTAGGAGATCATGGTGAAATGTTGATAGTGCGAAAAAAGGAGGTATGATGGCGGAGTCTACAGGCAAGGTTACGTATTTCCATAGACCTGGCAAGGAGCACACTGAACGTACCCTGCAGATAGCCAGAGAGCGGGCGGAAGAGTCGGGTATTCGGCAGATAGTAGTAGCCACCACCAGCGGTGAGACTGGGCGAAGGGCAGCCGAGGTCTTCAAGGATTATCATCTGGTGGTCGTTACTCACTCCACTGGGTTCAGTGGGCCTGACACCCAGGAGTTGAGCGAGGAGAACAGGCAGGCCATACTTGCTCACGGAGCCCGCCTACTGACCTGCCAGCACGCTTTCGGAGGCGTCAACCGGGCTGTTCGCAGAAAACTCAATACCTACCAGGTGGATGAGATCATCGCTTATGCCTTGCGCATCTTCGGGGAGGGGATGAAGGTGGCTTGTGAGATAACCCTGATGGCTGCCGATGCGGGGTTGATTCGCACAGGCGAGCCAGTGCTAGCCATCGCAGGTACAGGCCGTGGCGCTGATACGGCTGCGACCTTGCGGCCGGCCAATGCCCAGGACTTCTTTGATCTGCGGGTTAATGAGATCCTGTGTAAGCCTGTCTTCTGAATGAACATTGTGAAAATCTGCCTTGTGCCGGCGGGATGGTTCTAGACTGCGGAGTGGTCCAGATTACATAGGAGTTTCCAACTGGTAGGTTCTCAGTTTGGCGCGCTCTTCTGAAGAACCGGGCCCACGAGATGCAACATGCCTTGCTTGTAACGTTTCGACTTATAATACGTTATATGTAATGAAGCACATTTTGCCTGCGATGGCAGTGGATGCAATAAGAGGCTACTGTCAGGGGGCTTGTTCATCAAGCTGTGCAAGGAGGCGCAAGGTACTAGTGCAGCGCTCTGCAGACCGGGGATGCATCCCTAGCGCAACAAGATATTGCAAGAATATCAAGAGTCTGGTATAATATGTTGCAGGTAGCCTGTTTATCCGGTTGGCACAGTTCCGTAAATAATTCATTTCGCCCAGAACTGTTGTGTTCGGCCGGATGCTGTGATTGGTTCGCTACAGCGGTCGTTATCTGTCTCGAGGGGAGGTGATGTCCTATGAATCTGAAAGGGGCTCCTGTCCAGTGAAAGGTGCGGGAGTCTACTCAGTATGGCCAAGGGCGCAGTTGGCCAAAGTCTTCCCGGCATAAGGCGCAATTGTCGGGATTAGTAACCAAGTGGAAAAGGGGGAGCAATGAAGATTCGAATAGGAATAGGATCCTTTCTGGCATTAGTGGCCTTGCTGGTTGGTCTCCTTGTCCTTCCTTCTATCGCCGGGCCAACGGATAGTCTTGTGGAAAATGGCGATTTCGAGGGCGGTTTTGAGACCGATGGTGTAGGACTCAGTTGGGAGGGATTTGACAACTGCGGAGAGGAGCAACTGTGCACGGCTGGCTTCTATGATGATACCTGGGCCCCTGTGGTCTATGAGGGTGAACATTCCCAGTTGATCGAGATCAGTACCTTCTGTCGCGGCGCCTCGCTTCCAAACCGATACGCTGGTATCTACCAGACGCTCACTGTTACCACGGGCACTACCTATGAGCTTTGCATGCATGGCATGTTGCGCTCAGTGTTGGGAGACCCCGATCCAGAGAGCTGGGGCTACACGGCGCAGGTGGCGGTTGATCAGGATGGAGGTATTGACTGGGAGGCCCTGGCAACGGACGACTGGACCGATGTGCCTTGGGATACGGTTTATCCTCGGACCGCTCCGGGCGACGAAATGGACTCCTTCTGCACGGATGTTACGGCCGAATCGGACAGCCTGACTGTCTTCATCAGGCTTTTGAAGAAGTGGCCGACGGCCGGCCGGGAGGTGCTTCTCAACCTTGACGGGATAACCTTCGAGGGCTAGGCGGCTCGAGCTAGCGTCGCCAGAATAACCGCAACTGCGAACGATCGCAGAGATCCATATCGAGGTCTCTGCGATTGTCTTTTCTCCACCTGGGCGATATAATTTGGCTGCTACGTGGATGGGGATGGTGTTACGTGAACTGGTCGATGACTCGGCATCAGAAGAGCCTATTGATATTGCTGAGCGTTTCGGTCTTTGTGGCCTGCGCGACCCTCCTCTTATTGATCTTCAAGTGGTTTCCCCTTACGCCTGAAGTTTTGCAGGTACAGATCCTATCACCGCCCGACGGCTACATCACCCGTGAAGGAGAGGCTCTTGTCGTCCAAGCGGTAGCCACAGGTCAGGGCTTAGTCGAGGCGGAGATCTGGGTTGATGGGCTTCTGGTTGGCACACTATCTAATCCAGGCGGCGTACGGATGAATACGTGGTCCATCACCTATTCGTGGGTTTCTCAGGGCCAGGGACAGCACCAACTCTCCGTCGAAGTGTATGACCTTGCAGGTGGGGTCCTTGGGTCGCCTTCCATAGTTGTCGTTGTGGTGCCTCCGGGTCGCATCGTCTTTGCCAGTGATCGTGATGGCAACTATGAGATCTACGCTATGTATACCGACGGCCGTGAACTGGTTCGCCTCACAAACGGACCGGAGCACGATCGAGAGCCATCGTGCAGCAGCGCAGGTTCTCTGCTTTTTGCCTCTACTGCTGTTGAAGAAGGCACAGACATCTGGCTTACGGACCTTGATAGGCGCGAGAGAAGGAATCTCACAGCAGCTCTGGGCGGGGATTATTCCCCCCGTTGGTCTCCAGACAGCAACACTATCGCTTTCGTCTCCGATCGGCACGGCCCGAGCCAACTGTATCTCATGGATTCGGACGGTAGTGGGCAGTTTCAACTGACTAGAGAAGACACTTATGTCGAGCAACCGAGTTGGGCTCCCGATGGTGGCAGTCTGCTCTTCTCCGCCAAGCACGAAGGGAACCAGGATATATATCGCATCTCCCTCGATGGCAAAACCGTATATCGTTTGACCGATAATCCAGCTCAGGACTGGTATCCCGCTTGGTCTCCCCGGGGCGATCAAGTCGCTTTTGTCTCCAACCGCGAGGGCGGTCATCAGATCTATGTCATGCGGGCCGACGGTGCCAAGCAGAGACTGACGGACTTTCGCACTGGCGCGGAGCAGCCTCAATGGTCGCCCGATGGGGAGTGGATAATCTTCGTGGCCTATACCGGCCATGAAAAGGGATTTAGAGCCCGGGAGATTTACATGATGCGGCCAGACGGCAGCGACCAGACGCGTCTGACGGATAATGCCTTTGATGACACGGACCCGTTCTGGTGTCAGTAGGATGAACGATACCGATACGACGATCGCCACACTCAAGGAGTTGGTCAGAGATTTCAGGAATCGACGAGATTGGGAACAGTTTCACAGTCCCAAGAATCTGAGCATATCTATTGCCATCGAGGCCGCAGAACTGATGGAGGAGTTTCAGTGGCTGAGCTCTGAGGAGTCCCAACAGCTACGCCAGGATGAGGAAGGATTGACAAGGTTGGGTGAGGAGTTGGCTGACATAATCATCTATTGCCTGAGTTTCGCCAACTCGCTGGACATTGACGTAACTACAGCCGTGATGGACAAACTGTCCAAAAACGCCAGAAAATATCCGGAGGACCAGTACAGGGGGAGATATTGAGTGGGCTTGCGAGGTAGAAAGGATAAGGAGTGAGAATAGGTACCACACTGATCCCTTTGGTGGGGTGGGGCATGGATACCCAGCAACCTGAGGAGGGAAGAGTTCGCCACTTAGAGGCGATACGGACTTTGGTGGAAGAATACAGAATACAGGCTATTGAGTTGAATGGTGATTTTGCTCTCCTATATCCGCAGGTCATTGATAGGAGCTATTATCAGCAGGTGGCTGATTTGCAGCAGGAACTGGGATTCACATGTACCCTCCACCTACCTTTTCTCTGGGTAGACGGTGCCAGTTTGAATGAGCCGATACGTCAGGCGACTATGCAGAGCGTAAGACAGTTCTTGGAGATGGCCCAGCCCTTGCAGGTCGAGTCTTATGTGTTGCATTTATGGGGTCTCTGGACTTCCATACTTGCTGGTGTTCAGCAATTGACCCCCGAGGAGAAGCAAGGCCTCCTGGGTCAGCTTCTCCGGCGGTCGGAATATACACTAGCGGAGCTTGGTGATCTTGTTTTTCCAGAGGCCATCTGTGTGGAAAATCTGGAACGTTTCCCCTTTGATCTTATGATTCCCATAATACAACGGCAAGGGATGAGGATCTGCCTAGATGTGGGACACCTGACCGTGCAGGGGGGCGATGCACTGTCTTTCGTTACTGAGCATTGGGAACAAATCGGGGAGATCCATCTGCATGATGCTGTACCGAAAGCCAGGGGCGGCCCAGGCATGCGAGATCATTTGCCTCTGGGAAAAGGCGAGGTGGACTATGTAGCGTTCATGCAGATATTAGAGAAGATAGGTTATGACAAAGTGTTGATCCTTGAGGTAAACAGAGAGGTCGACCTCTCGTAGAGCCTAGAGGCGGTGCGCCCGTGGTTGTGAATACACCTCTGATAGACTTTCACTTTCATGTGACGACCGCTGCTGAGTACACCGATTGGTTCCTTGACTGGCTTGGGGGTTACGGTGGTGAGGAAACTTTGGACCATCTCCGTCAGGTGTTGAGCAGCCCCGAGGCGATGTTAGAGTATCTGGATGAGCAGGGGATAGACTATGCTGTCGCTTTGGCCGAGACGAACCCGTTAACAACCGGTATCAGTCCTAACCAGCGGGTGGCTCAGTTCTGCCGCGCAAGCGAGCGACTCATCCCCTTCGCTAATATCAACCCCTTCATGACGGCTGATCTCGCGAGCGAATTACGGCGCTGCGTGAGCGATCTCGGTTTTCGGGGACTGAAGCTCTATCCCACCTATCAGCATTTCTACGCTAATGATGTGCGGCTTTATCCCCTATATGCTGAGGCTCAGCGCTTGGGGGTGCCGATTATGTTCCACACCGGTTCCTCGGTGTTCCGAGGTGCCCGCCTGAAGTACGGCGATCCACTATATCTGGATGACGTGGTCACGGACTTCCCCGCGTTGACGGTCATCATGGCCCATAGCGGACGAGGCTTCTGGTATGACGCCGCTTTCACCTTGACGCAGTTGCATCGCCACATTTATATGGAGATCACGGGGTTACCTCCGCAGAAGCTGCTGGTCTACTTCCCCAAGCTGGAGAGGAATGCTGATAAGATAATCTTCGGATCCGACTGGCCAGCCGTAACGGACATAAAAGGCAACATCGCCACTATCCAGGGTTTGCCCTTGAAGGAGGAGACCAAAGCCAAAATCCTGGGAGGGAATGCGGCTCGCTTGCTGGGCCTGCCAACAAGAGGGAGAGTGTCTCCAAAGTAGTGGTGAACATGGAGGACAGTTTGGAGAGTCGGAAGGAATTGATAGAGGTGGCTCTCGGGA
>JBFFDV010000023.1:0-16536 GCA_041559215.1 Anaerolineae bacterium
TCTTCCGGTGAACCAGGTGGCAGTTGTAGGTCTGTAGTTCCTCTGCGCAAAGCCCAGTCCGAGAACTCGAGCCAGCCCATGCCGGTGGTCACCGAGAATTCAAGCGTCGGCAGGTTCAGTTCGCTCGCACCGGGTGCTTCAACGCCGCGGTCCTCCAACCGCTCGCGCAATTTCTGCAGTCGTAGTCCAAAACCTGGCATATCACAGACCCTTTTCCGCTCTCCAAAGGCTTTGAGATGGCGAGTTCTTCGATGCACGCCCGCAGGCCTTCGAACCTGAACGCCCGGAATGAATCACTCCTTTGCCCTAGGGTGTGTCTTCATATACACTTCTCGCAGGCGACTCGGCGTAACGTGGGTATATATCTCAGTAGTGGTCGGCAGGGCGTGGCCCAATAGCTCCTGCACCGCCCGCAAATCCGCTCCACCTTCCAGCATATGTGTAGCAAAGGTGTGTCGCAAGAGATGGGGAGTTACCTTCTTCCACAGCCCCGCAAGCTTGCTGTACTTGTCTAGAATCAGTCCGATGCTTCGCCTGGAGAGCCGTCCCCCAAAGCGGTTCAAGAACAGGGCATTGGTCATCTTCTTGCCCGCCAGTTCGCCCCTCCCATCGTTGATGTATACACGCAGGGCGTGAACCGCCGGCTCTCCTAGCAACACGATCCTCTCCTTGCCTCCCTTGCCCCACACGAGCGTCTGTCCCATTCCGAGGTTCAGATCGCTCAGGTTCAAGCTGACGAGTTCGCTCAATCGAATCCCCGCCGCGTAGAGCAGTTCCAGAATCGCCTTGTCGCGCTGACCTAGAGGGGCGGAGACATCAGGAGCGTTCAGGAGGGCTTCAATCTCGTCAGCCTTTAGATAGCGGGGCAACCTCTTGGGCACCTTGGGAGATGAGACCACCTCCATGGGGTTGGACTCCAATACGCCTTCTTGTACCAGGTAGCGGCAGAAAGAACGAAGTTCAGAAAGCTTGCGGGCCATGCTGGCCTCAACATAGCCCTCCTTTCGCAACCAAAGCAGATAGCGACGCAGCACTTGCCGGTCAACGCCATCCCAGGAGTCTACACCTTCACCCTTGAGAAAATCCAAGAACTGCGTGATTTCATGAAGGTAGTTGCGAACAGTATATGGCGAGGCGTCTTTCTCCACCCGCAAATGAGTGATATACTGTTGAAGCTGCCCCTCCATGTCCTCTGTCACAGTCGGCCTCCCGCCTCAAGCGTTGCCACTTCTTTGCCATGACGAGGAAAGCAAGAAAGGTATGACCAAGCCCTATTATTGGCCGCCCCCGGAACCTCCGCCCGGTATGCCCTGGCTCTCCTGGAGAACTGCCTCCTCTGGCAAGTGTTCCCTACTTGTGCCACAACGGATACATTTGACCCGTTCCTTGCCCGCTTCAGTCATCAGACCATCACACTCGGGACAGGACTGGGATACTGGCCTGTCCCAGGTACTGAACTCGCATTCGGGGTAGTTGGCGCAACCGTAGAATATGCGCCCTTTCCTGGTCTTCCTCTCCACCAGATCGCCGCCACACTGGGGACAGTTGACACCTACCTTCACCAGGAACGGTTTGGTATTGCGACAGCGGGGATAATTGCTACAAGCGATAAACTTGCCGTACCGCCCCATCTTGATGATCATCGGGCTGCCGCACTTCTCGCAATCCTCCCCGGCGGGCTCGTCGTCAAGGGTCACCTTTTCCATTTCCAGCCTAGCTACTTGCAGCTGGCCTTCAAAATCGTCATAGAACTCGCGTAGGACGGGGACCCACTCCCGCTCTCCCGAGGCAATGAGGTCAAGGTCCTCCTCCATGTGGGCGGTGAAATCCACATTGATGATATCCCCGAAATGCTCGACCAAGACATCGTTGACGATGAACCCCAATTGGGTAGGGTGGAAGCGTTTGTCTGTCAACTGCACATAACCGCGAGACTGGATAGTGGAGAGGATAGGCGCATAGGTACTGGGCCTGCCTATGCCGTACTCCTCTAACGCCTTGACCAGAGTGGCCTCGCTATACCGCGGTGGAGGTTTGGTGAAATGCTGCTTGGGAACCAAACGTAACAGATCCAAGATCTCGGCCTGCGTCAAAGGCGGCAGGGGCGCAGCCTGCTCCTCCTCGTCCCTCTTGCGGACATCTTCGTATATCCGTAGGAAGCCCGGAAACGTAACTACCGAGCCTGTAGCGCGGAAAAGGTAGGGCATCTCCACCTTAGGATTTCCTGCCTTTATATCCACAGAGGTAATATCCATCAGAGCCGCCGTCATTTGGCTGGCCAGAAAACGCCTCCAGATGAGGTCATAGAGACGGAACTGCTGCGGACTTAGGTACTTCATTATTGCCCTAGGTTCCCGCCGCACCGAAGTGGGTCGGATGGCTTCATGAGCTTCCTGAGCTTTCTTCGCCCTGGTCTTGTGCTTGGGTGGCTTCGCGGGCAAGTATTCATTGCCATACTTCTCAGCGATATACTCTCTGGCCTCCGCCTGGGCCTGGGCCGATACATTTACCGAATCGGTGCGCATGTAGGTAATCAGACCCACACTACCCTCAGGACCGATGTTTATACCCTCATAGAGTTGCTGGGCAACGCGCATCGTTCGCCGTGCCGAGAAACCCAAGCGACGAGAGGCATCCTGCTGTAAGGTGCTGGTGATGAAAGGCGCAGGAGGCCTCCTACGTCTCTTCCGAGTAGCCACTTTGGCTACGATATAGCTCGCCCCTTGCAGATCGTCAACGATCTCCTGCGCGTCCTCACGGTTCTTGAGATCGGCCTTTTCGCCCCGAATTCTGTGCAGCTTCGCCCAAAAGCTCTCTCTGTTCTCCCGCCCTCGAGTTTCCTGCTTGGCCAACTCGGCCTCTACGGACCAATACTCCACAGGGACAAAAGCCTCTATCTCCCGCTCCCTCTCCACAACGAGGCGCACCGCCACCGACTGCACCCGGCCTGCGGAGAGCCCTCCCCTGATCTTCTTCCACAGCAACGGACTGATCTTGTACCCCACCAGCCGGTCCAGGATACGACGCGCCTGCTGAGCGTTCACCAGTTGCATGTCTATGCCTCGAGGGTTGGCGAAGGCCTCCCCGACCGCGTCCTGGGTGATCTCGTGAAAGACCACTCTATGTATAGGACGATTGTGTATCTTGGCAGCCTCGATCAGATGCCAGGCTATGGCCTCACCCTCCCTATCGGGGTCCATGGCCAGATACACTTCAGCAGCTTTCTTCGCCCGCTGTTGGATATGTTTCACGACGTCCCGCTTTTCCTTGAGGACACGATAGGAAGGTGTAAACTCATTCTCCACATCCACACTCAGGCGGGATTTCAGCAAATCGCGCACATGGCCCAAAGTCGCTTCAACTCTGTAGTCCTTCCCCAGGAATTTGCCTACCGTACGCGCCTTCGCCGGCGACTCCAAGACAACCAATTTGCCATCGCCCGATGCCACCTTGGGCTTAGGCAGGGAACTATGAGCCTCGGTCTTGCCCATGAGAAACATGCCGCTGCCACAGACTGGGCAGGTGCCTTTCGTACCGGGCCGCCCCGCTTTGGTATAAACAGGGTGCGGTTTCGTCATCTCTCTCTTGGCTTTGCACCGCAGGCAATACGCTTCCATAGGACAAATCACCTCACAAACAGTCCTGCCATCCATTCTCATCCAGCTGCTCCACTAACGCCTTCACGTCTTGGGCCCGATCTGCAGCGCAGATGAGGATCGCATCCTCAGTGTCCACGACGATGAGATTCTCCACCCCCACGGTAGTCACCAAACGATGAGGACTGTAGATGAGCGAACCCCTGGTGTCCAAGCCGACATGACGTCCCACAACGACGTTTCCCTCTCCATCTCCCGGCAACAATTCAATCAGACTCGCCCAACTACCTACGTCACTCCAGCCCATCTCAACCGGTATGACCACTACATTCTCAGCTTTCTCCATCACTCCGAAATCTATGGTCTCCTTCTCGACCAGCGACCATGTCTGTTCCAGTACTTCTCGCTCCTCCTCCGCCCCCAAAGCCTGCTCTATCTCTGTCAAGCAAGCATGAAGATGAGGAAGTTGCTTTTCTATCTCATCCAGGATCACCGAGGCTTTCCAGATAAACATCCCACTGTTCCACAAATGGCGCCCTCCTGCCACGAACCTCCTGGCCGTGAGCTCGTCAGGCTTCTCAGTGAAACGCTGAACGCGATAAACGGCATGCTCACCGAAGTCCACCAATCTCTCACCGGCCTCGACATAGCCATAACCAGTGTGTGGATGGTCAGGTTTTATCCCTAAAGTAACCAGGTGGCCCTGCTGAGCCACCTGTTCGGCCACCAATAGCACCTGGCGAAACTTGTCTGGTCGGGTTATGTTATGATCGGCTGGAAGGCAAGCCATTACCGCCTGCGGGTCCCTACGCTTCAAGTGGATGGCCGCCAACCCTATAGCTGGAGCCGAGCCTCGCCCCTCGAGTTCGCCAACGACATTAGATTCCGGAACGGCCGGCAGCTGCTCCCTAGTACTCCTTAGGTACGGTTCGCCGGTGACCACAAAGATCTTGTCTGCAGGCACCAGTGACTCCAACCGTGCAAAGGTCTCTTGCAGCATAGTTCTCTCTTCGCACGTTATGTCCAGCAACTGCTTGGGCCATGCTTTCCGGCTGCGCGGCCAGAGGCGCTTCCCACTACCGCCCGCCAGGATAACAGCATACATTATTATCGCCTCCACTCATTCCACAATATACTCCACCCCCATTTCCCGCGCCACTACGTAATTCATGCCCCCTACATGACGAACCATCCCCTTGAGTTCCATCATTGCCAACGTGCTGGTCACCTCGGCGATCGGCAGGCCAGTCCTTTGCCCTATCTCATCGACGTGAATCGGCTCTGTAGATATACACCCAAGTATTTGATATTCCCTCTCATCCTCCGGAACGGCCATCCGCACCTCTTGATGACGCTCGACCAACGTAAGATTAAGCTCCTCCAGAACATCCTCTACCGATATGACCAGCTTAGCAGCCCCTTCTTGGATTAGTCGATTGGTTCCCAAGCTCTTGGGGCTGTTGACGTTCCCAGGCAAGGCAAACACTTCTCTTCCCTGCTCCAGAGCGTAGTCAGCGGTGATAAGGGCTCCGCTCCGTTTGCCTGCCTCTATCACTAATGTGCCCAAGGATAAGCCACTTATGATACGGTTGCGCGCCGGGAAATTGCCACCTTCAGGCGGGGTGCCCAGGGGATATTCAGTGATAATGGCTCCCCTCTGGATTATATTCTTGGCCAGTCCTCTATGCTCATGGGGATACACAATGTCTATACCACAGCCCAGGACGGCAATAGTGCGTCCACCTACCCTCAGCGCTGCCCGATGAGCGAGCGAATCGATACCCCTGGCCAGCCCGCTGACTATGGTGATTCCACTTTTGGCTAAACCGCCCGCTATCTCGTCCACCAACTGTCGACCATAGGTTGTGGGGATGCGGGTTCCCACCGCCGCCACCGCCCACTCATCTTGAGGTAGTATCTCCCCCTTCACATAGAGCACTGGGGGCGAGTTGTGGATATGGCGCAGACGGGGAGGGTATTCATCATCTTGCCAGGTAACCAATCTAGCTCCCTCTCGTCGCACCTTCAGCATCTGATCATCGAGGGAGATCTCCTGTCTCGTCTCCACCAAACTCTCTATGGATCGTCTGTCCAGGCCAGCGGCGCGCAACTCGCTCTGCGTCGCATGCCAGGCTCTGCCCAGATCACCGAAATGGTCCACTAGAACTCTGAAACGAGCTGGCCCTATGCCGGAGACGATATTGAAGCCGATCCAATACTTAACCTCAGTCAAAGCAGCTCCCTTCGGCTCTCCCTCTCATTGAGGAATTCAGCGCAATCCTTCCATCAGCTGCACCGTTAGTCGTCCCTTGCTTATGTCAACTTCCTTAACTACATCAGAGATGGCAGGGATCAGCACCTCTTCGTCACCATTTCTGACGATATACACATCGTTACCGCCAGTGAATAGTATCTCATCCACACACCCCAGGAACTCGCCCTCGGTCGTCCATACCTCCAAACCCAATATCTGATACAGGTAATACTCATCCTCTTCCAGGGGCATGGCCTCCTCCACAGGTACATAAATCAGCTTGCCCCGCAACGCCCCAACATCATTTCGATCCTCGCAGCCAGCCAGCTTGAGGATGACCCTGTGCTTATGAAACCTATGCCCCTCAACGCTGACAGGATCTAACTCCTCGCCCAGGTAGAGCGTCTGCAATAGGCCGAAGCGATCTGGAAAATCAGTCAAAATTTCGGCCTGAACCTCACCCTTAGCCCCATGAGGGGCCAGAATACGTCCGATCACAAGGTGAGAAGGCCGATTCTGACGACCAGGAGAAGGACCTTCGCGTCCTTCTTCTCTCATTTACACAATCTCCAATATAGCGCGCTTTCCCTGCTTGGCAGCAGCCACTCTAAGCAACGTGCGCATGGCATTAGCCACCCTTCCACCTCTACCGATAACCCGGCCCATGTCCTCTTGAGCAACCCGAAGCTCATAAATCACGGAACGGGTGGCATTCACTTCCATCACTTCGACCTGATCAGGATCGTTTACCAAGGATTTAGCCATATATTCAACCAATTCCTTCACAGAAACTGTCCTCCTTGTATGGTCCTCGTGTCAAAGAGTTTGCCACCGAGAAGTCCAGAGACTTTTTCAGTTTCTCCTCTTTCGGTGGCAAGAAAGCACCATCATAACTGTAGACACTCACTGATATCTGGGCCTCAGACTTCGTCATTCAAGTAAGTCTCGAGCCCTCAAACTATCCTCTATCTCCTCCAGAGACTTCTCTCCCAGGCCTGGAATGGCCAGTATCGCTTCCCTGCCTTCCTGCAATTTGTCTACCATATCTTGCACGGTCTTGATGCCCGCTTGGGTGAGGACCCCCAAAACACGGGTTGAAAGCTCAAGCTCCTCGATAGCTACCTCAGAAAAAGGCAGGGCTTCAACTTCCTCCTCCGGTGCTGGTGGTCGCTCCCCCTCTTCCTCCAACACAGATGGTCGGTCAACTTTCTCCTCCAGCGCAGGTGGCTGCTCGACCTCTTCTGCCAAGACGTCCACCAGCGACTCACCAGCCTTGACCCGCTCCAACTTCTCCAAAGTTCCCAGCTTTTTAAACATGCGCAGCACGGGGTCGGTAGGCTGAGCCCCACGTTGCAACCAATAGATAGCTCGATCTTCCTCGATGTGGAAAGTGGGCGGGTCAGTACGAGGGTTGTAATGGCCGATGGTTTCGATAAAGCGTCCGTCCCTCGGCGAACGCGCATCGGCTACAACCACCCTATAGTAGGGTTGTTTCTTCGCGCCAGTGCGGCGCAATCTTATCTTGATCATATGTCGTTCTGTCTCTCCTCTCCATCCCTGTATTAGTTGGTGTCAGTCAGCAGAGGCCACATCATCTGAACATAGATAAGAGATCTGGGATGCGCCCTTTGCTCATCTGCTTCATCATCTTCTGTATCTGACGGAACTGGTTCAAGAGCTGATTCACCTCCTGCACCGTGGTACCGCTGCCCCGAGCGATGCGCCTTTTGCGGCTACCACCAATAATGCGAGGATTGTGACGCTCCTCAGGAGTCATGGAATTGATGATGGCCTCGATCTTGACCAACTGCTTATCGGTAGTCTCTTGGGGAATCTCACGACTGAGACCGGACAGGCCGGGTATCATGTCCAGTACGTGGCTCATAGGGCCCATCTTCTTAACCTGCTGCAACTGGTCTAGGAAGTCCTCCAGCGTAAAGGTGGCCGTACGGAGCTTCTCCTCCATCTTCAGCGCCTGCTCTTCGTCGAATGTCTCCTGCGCTCTCTCGATGAGGGTCACGAGATCCCCCATACCCAAGATACGGGAAGCCAAACGATCGGGATGAAAGCCTTCCAGGTCGCCCGGCTTCTCTCCCGTTCCCAGAAATTTGATGGGCACTCCGGTAACGGAGCGCATGGAGAGCGCCGCGCCACCCCGCGCATCGCCGTCCATCTTGGTCAGGATCAGCCCGGTAAGCCCCACACGTTCATGGAACTCCTGAGCGACTCTCACCGCGTCCTGGCCCGTCATAGCATCGGCCACCAGTAATGTCTCGGCCGGCGATACCCTGCTTCTTATCTCCTCCAATTCTGCCATCAACTGGTCATCCACATGGAGACGTCCCTGGGTGTCCATGATGACCATACTGTACGCGGCCTTCTTCGCCCTCTGCATGGCGTTGGCACATATCTGAGGTGGGGGAACAGAGGTACCCTCGCTATGGACAGCTATGTCCAATTCCTTACCCAATATCTCCAACTGTTGGACGGCCGCCGGCCTTCGAATATCAGCCGCTACCAGCAATGGCCTCTGCCCCTGTTTACGTAGATAGAGGGCTAGCTTGGCCGCCGTGGTTGTCTTACCCGAACCTTGCAAGCCTACCAGCATCACCGCCTGGGGAGACTGGCCCGAGAGGTCTATCTTGCTGGACTCGCCGAGAAGAGCTATCAATTCCTCATTGACGATTTTGATTACCTGCTGGGCGGGAGTAAGGCTGCGCATCACCTCAGCGCCGACAGCCCGTTCCCGGACTCGTGACACAAAATCCTTGACGACCTTGTAGTTGACATCGGCCTCTAGAAGGGCGATTCTCACCTCGCGCAAGCCTTCGTCAACGTCCGTCTCGGTCAGACGCCCCTTGCGAGCCAGCTTGTCAAAAGTCCCTTGCAGCTTTTCCGTCAGCGTCTCAAACATCCATCATCACCACTAATTCTTACAGAAACGCAGGTTTGTTGACCTGCCAATTACCATCACACTTTTCTATTGTAGTGTAATTGTTGCGTTTCGTCAAGCAACCTATCCAGTCAAGCGATTGCGTTGTCTTCTGGTGCCGTTCCTCCAAGTGATCACCCAAGCAGGAATCGCCGGTATTGCACAGTCCTCGGACAACATTCTGGGGTCGTTGGATGACATGTAAGAGCGCGCTCATGCTGTTACACCGCGAGGCGGTCCCTTTTGATTGCCCTTCTCCCTCACTAAGACTTAACGCAACCCACACACGGCAACAGAGTTGACACTTTTGCCCATCTTTATGTAAAATTGTAAAGAGAACTTCGGTCGCACGCAAGTCGGAGATTCTCGCCACTCTACGTTAGGGCTTCCTTTGCATCTAGCCAGGGTAGAGAGATGGCTATCGTCGACATCAAGGAAAAGTTGAATTCCATACCCACCCAGCCTGGCGTTTATCTGATGAAGGGAATGGCTGGCGACGTTCTCTATGTAGGTAAGGCGATCAGTCTGCGTAACCGGATACGCTCCTACTTCCAGGCGTCGGCTGACCATTCGCCCAAGGTTCAGCGCCTCGTGTCGAGCATAGCTGACCTGGAGTTCATCGTAACCGCTTCCGAATTGGAGGCCTTGATCCTAGAATGCAACCTCATAAAGAGACATCGCCCTCCGTATAATGTCCGCTTCAAGGACGACAAAAGGTACCCTTACATTAAGATTACTTGGCAGGAGGATTTCCCTCGGGTGCAGGTGGTCCGTCGTGCGAGCCGCGATGGAGCTCGATACTACGGTCCCTATGCCTCCAGCGCCGCTATGCGCCAAACCTTGGAGCTGCTGCGACGCATATTCCCTTATCTGACATGTAAGAGAAAGATAAGCGGCAATGACAATCGCGCTTGTCTTTACTACCACATCAAACGTTGTCTCGGACCCTGCATCGGCGCCGTCTCCAAAGAAGAGTATCGAGATATGATGAAACAGGTCTGCCTTTTCCTTGAGGGAAAGGGGGAAGAGATCGTGATTTCTTTGAGACGCCGCATGGAAGCTTCATCCAAGAGCCTGGAATTCGAGCGAGCGGCGAGCCTACGGGATCAGATCCAGGCAGTCGAACAGGTGATCAGCCGTCAGAGAGTGATTTCCACGGCCATGACCGACCAGGATGTCATAGCCTTTGCCCGCGACGACGGTGAGACCTGCGTTCAGATCTTCTTCGTTCGTGCTGGCAAACTCATTGGCCGCGAATATTTCCTGATGGATGGAGCCGATAGTGTGGAAGCGGATGAGGTATTGGCCTCCTTCATCAAGCAGTTCTACAAGGATACTGCCTATGTCCCTCCAGAGATTCTGTTGCCCAGCGATATCGATGAGGCCAGTATCATCGAGCGCTGGCTGCGAGAGAAGCGCGGTACCAAGGTCGTCTTGCGGGTGCCGCATCGTGGACAGAAGCGAGAGTTGGTCGAGATGGTAGTGGAGAACGCGATCCAGACCCTGGCTCACTTGATAGCTAAGGAGCAAGTTGAGGAGGCCAAAGCGCTGGCCGCTCTTACTGATTTGCACGTACGACTTGCCCTCGAAGCCTTGCCGCTGCGCATAGAGGCGTATGACATCTCTAACATTCAAGGCGCCACAGCAACGGGAAGCATGGTGGTTTTTGTTGAGGGATTGCCTCGCAAGAGCGCATACCGTCGGTTCAGGATACGTACCACGGACGGGCCTGACGACTATGCTATGATGCGCGAGGTTCTGCGACGCCGATTCCGCAAAGCCGTCGCCAAGCAAACAACGGGGGAGGAGACCTGGGCTAAGTTGCCGGACCTGATTGTCGTTGACGGCGCCAAAGGGCAGCTTAACGCTGCTCTGGAGGTTCTGGCCGAGTATGGCCTGGAGGGAGTGGCTACTGTGGGACTAGCCAAGGCCCGCGAGGAGGTCTACGAGCCTGGGGAGCCCGAACCTTTGATCCTGCCCCTCAATTCCCCTGGACTTCAGCTTATGCAGCGTTTGCGAGATGAGGCTCACCGGTTCGCCATAGCCTATCATCGGCGCTTGCGACGACGGGAAAGTCTGATGTCCAGTCTAGAGGAGATACCAGGCATTGGACCTAGGCGGAGGCAGGCTTTGTTGAGGCGTTTTGGCTCTGTGGAGGCTATCCGTCAGGCAAGCCTCGACGAGCTGGCCACGGTGGAAGGTATGAACAGGACAGTCGCTCGTAGGGTGCAGGAATATCTCTAGGAACCAGTCATGGAAGACAGGACAAGTTATCTTAGGAGAACCCCCCTCTTCAGCGCCTTGTCTGACGAGGATATCCATCGAGTCGCTGAGTTGCTACGGCAAAGGTCATACCGCCGTAAGAGCACGATCTATCGCCAAGGTGAGCTAGATACCACCTTCTACATAATCGTCTCCGGCCGGTTGAGAGTATGGATTCGAGACGAACGGGGGCAGGAGATAACCCTGAATTATCTCCAGGCTGGCGACTCTTTTGGTGAGCATTCCCTGCTTACCGGCGAACGACGGGATGTGACCGTTGAGGTGCAAGAAGATGCCGTCCTGCTCTATCTGGAGAAACGAGATTTCGACAGATTGTTGGCTCAGTATCCTCATCTGCGTGATAAGCTAGGCATACAGAAGCTCGTGCGGCTGAGAAAAGTGCCGCTCTTTGAGAAGCTATCCGCACAGGGACTTCAGCGCATCGCCGCTGTGACAGGACGCACCCGTTATCGGCAAGGCAGCGTGATCTGCCATCAGGATGAGCTAGGAACCACCTTCTACATCATCGAGTCAGGTAGAGTTGTGGTACAGGCCAGGGACGAGACGGGACAGAAAAGGGTCATCACTCATCTACAGGATGGGGATTTCTTCGGCGAACGCTCCCTTCTAACCGGGGAACCTAGAGATAACACCGTGCAAGCTTCAGAAGACACCAGCCTCTTCTACTTAAACAAGAGAGATTTCGACAGGCTTCTGAGGGAGTACCCCTCCATAAGGGAAGCGCTCAACGTGGAGGCGGAGGTACGCGGGCTGATGCTGACTCAACGCCTCCCGTGGCAACGAGAAGACGAGCTGCTTGTAGCATTGTCACGCAAGCACATATACGCTTTTCTAAGGAACTTGTGGCTTCTCATATTACCCTTGCTGGCTTTCGCAGGCGTCTTGAGGCTGGCTCTCATGACTCATCAAATAGTCCTCTACATCGTCTGTGCACTTATCGCGGTCATCGCTCTCGGCATCGTCGCCTGGCTCTTCCTTGACTGGCGGAATGACTACTACGTGGTCACCAACAAGCGGGTGGTTCATGTGGAGAAGATCATTCTCCTTCGGGAGACGCGTGACGAAGCCCCGTTGCAGAGTATCCAGGATGTCTCCATCCTAATACCAAGTGTTACGGCCCGGCTCTTGGGCTTCAGTGACCTGATCATCCAGACGGCCGGAGCCCGGGGACAGGTGGTCTTTAGAACCTTGGGGAACGCCGCCTGGGTCAGGGATAGGATATTTGAGCAGTTGGGACGCATCAGGGCTGAGGAAAGGAGTGAGAAGAGAGAGACTATTCGGCGCCAGTTGGAGTTCGAGTTCGGGCGAGTGGAGCAGGGAGTATCATCTATGGCCGAGCCTGAAGAGGTACCACCGGCTACCGAAACCGAGGAGACGCCTCTTATTGATTTACTCCGAGGATTCGTGAGTTCTCTCATGCCCAGGATGCGTCTAGAGGAGAATGGAGTCGTGACCTGGCGGAAGCATTGGTTCAGACTTGTTGACAAGGCCGTGGGTCCTCTCCTCTTGCTGTTCATACTGCTGCAATTGGGGTTAGCGGTTCTCTTGAACTTGTTTCCTGACCCTGGAAACCGTTTTTGGGTTGTCTTTCTTATGGGGCTTCTGATAGGTTCCTTTCTCCTCTGGTACAGATATGAGGACTGGAGGAACGATATCTACCAGCTGACCGATGACCGTATCGTAGATATTGAGAGACTGCCTCTGGGCTTGCGCGAGGAGCGCAGGGAGGCCAGCCTGGCCATGATCCAAGACATCAGATACGAGATCCCCGGAGTTGTAGCCAACCTGCTCGGCTATGGCAATGTGGTCATTCAGACCGCGGCCAGGGAAGCGTCCTTTAGCTTCGACTGGGTACACCAGCCACGTCGCGTTCAGGAGGAGATATTCGCCCGCATGGACGCCTTTCGCGAAAGGCAAAGGCAACAGCAGAGAGAGAGAAGAGCCGCCGAACTCCTTGACTGGTTCGCTACATATACCGATCTGACAGGAGAGCAGGAAAGATCAGGGGAAAGAGGGGAGCCATAGTAAATTGTGCGTCAAGGGCGTGGACTTTACCACGCCCTTGACTGAACTCAACTCTGTTTCGAGCGTCTTCTCCTACGCCTCCACAGGAACCAGCCTAGCCAGATGAGGACGAAAGGCAAGGCCAGGAGAGCCACAATTGGGAGGGCGAAGATGCCTGCCCAGATCAGCAAATCCACTAGCAATTTCAGAGCGTTCACGAGTGTGCGCAAAGCATCTCTTGCGGTGCGCAACGGCTCCCAACCCGGCTCGACCACCGGCTCCTCGACCTCTTCTGGGTTGAGGTTGACAGTCAAAGTCGCCAGGGATGTCACATTCTCAAGGTACTGCATCCTGCCCCGAATCTGCTCGATTTGCTGCCTGATATTGGTCACTTCCCGATATATGGCCAAGATTTGCTCGGCATCCTGGCGGGTCTCCTGAGCTGAGGCTAATAGCTCCAGGAGTTCAGTTTCGGCCACCTCCAGATTATGTAGACGAGCCTCCAGATCCACATACTCCTCGGTGACATCCTGGCCCGAGACATTCTCCGAATCCACCTCTTTGGCCAGGGCCTTGATACGGTCCCTGGCCTCCTCGAGGGACAGCGATGGGATGCGCAAAGTGATGGTGGCTGCTACCTGCTCGTTCACCCGCCAAGTCCGCAGGTCAGAGACATATCCTTCCAGCTCAGTTGCTAGATCCTCTATGGCCTCTAGGGTTTGCTCCGTATCCTCCACTACAAGGGACAGATTTGCGGTGCGCACGATCATACGCTCGCTCACCACATCCTCCACCCCCGTGGCAACCACAGCCTCCTCATCGAAAGCCTGAGGCTCCGGAGGAGGCACAGCAGGCACCTCCACAGGCATTCCCCTGTCCCCTTCGAGGGCAGGCGCCAGCGGGGCAGGCGCTCGCATCGCGCACCCAGCGACCAGTTGGGACATTGTCACGATGAGCACCAACAAGATGACTTTTCTCATTGCCGTTATCCTCCTATCATCTTATCTTCTGGTCTAAAGACGCAAAGAGACACCTAAAGGTTCCCCAAAACCGTCTACCAGCCAAAAGTCAGGCGACTGATGAGGCTCTCCGGCAGGCCCTGCTCCATCATCAACCGCTGAGTCAACCCTATGTCATAGGGAATACGGTAATACTCCAGGACCATCTCCTCTTGATCGAAGATCATATAAGCAGCCCAAGGATCGCCGTCCCGAGGCTGTCCCACGCTACCCGGATTGACAATAAGCCTTTCACCGCCAATGTCTATCGCTTGCTCAGGAAAGGGTATTGAAATCTCAAATTTGTGGGTAGAGGTCTCCTCCTGAAAGATGGCAGGGGCGTGGGTGTGGCCTACCAAACACAATTGGGTGTCGAAGAACTGGAAATTGAGTTGGGCCGTGGAAGGGTATATGATATATTCCCAAATAGGTTCCCGAGGGCTGCCGTGTACTAGCGTGGAGGTGGCTTCGATAATCCTGGTCGGCAGGCTCTCCAGATAAGCCCTATTCTCAGGAGTCAATCGTTCGTCCGTCCATCGACAGGCAATCTGAGCTATGGGATTGAACTCCGCGCTGTCTATCCTTCCTATCGCGGCCCAATCGTGATTGCCAGCCACACAATAGTGATCGGGGAACTCCTGGAGGCGGGCAATGCACTCGTTCGGGCAAGGCCCATAGCCCACCACATCTCCCAGGCACCATATTCGATCTATGCTCCCCATATCCACATGGGTCAGAACTGCTTCGAAAGCGGCCAGGTTGCCGTGTATGTCGGAGATAATAAGATAGCGCATCTTGCCGCGATAATATTAGCACAGCTCACCCAGTTTGGCTAGGGCGCTGCCCGCCAAAACATCGTATTAATACGCCTTCGTAAACGCGAACTATTTCATCACGTCTGTCTCACAGAGGCAAGGAGAGGATGCGTCGAGCGTCGGGCCTTACTTTAGCCTCGCTTGATTCCTTGAACAGCCTGCGCTGAGGACTTGTTTATGCTGAATAGAGGTTATATAATACGCTAACAAAGGCCGACGCGTTGAGAGATAGCAAGGTGGAAGATGAAGGTTTGACCCTGGTCAGCCGTAGTGTGTCGGAGACACAGAAGGTCGGTGCTCTGCTGGGCCAGCTGTTGAAGGGAAATGAGATCATCTGTCTGGAAGGAGAGCTAGGGACTGGCAAGACCTCGCTCATTCAGGGCATCGGCCGGGGACAGGGAATCAGGGAGCCGATCACCAGCCCAACCTTCACTCTGGTGAACGAATACCAGGGCAAGGCAGCGACCTTCTACCATGTTGATCTCTATCGTCTGGATAGTACGGAGGAGATGATAGCGGCCGGCATCGATGGGTACTTCTACGATGGTGGTATCTGCGTCATCGAATGGGCGGAGAAAGCCAGGGATGTCTTGCCTCCAGAGTGCTTATGCATCACCCTCCGCCACGTGAGTCAGCTAGAACGGGGTATCTTGCTCCAGGCTAAGGGTGAGGCTTATCGTCAACTCCTCCACCGCTTGAAAGAGAAGTTGGAATCTTAACGATGGGTTCTACCGTGCTAGCCATTGATACTGCCACTGAACTCGCAAGCGTGGCTGTCTATGATGAGGAAAAAGGGCCGCGGGCCGAATCGACTTGGTACACCTCTATGAACCACACTGTTGAACTGATGCCCACCATAGTTTTGATGCTGGAAAGGCAAGGGCTGACGGCAGAACAGCTGAATGGTCTGGCTGTAGCAATGGGGCCCGGTTCTTTCACCGGATTGCGCATAGGTTTGAGTGTGGCCAAAGGGCTGTCTCTCTCATTGGGCATACCTATCGTTGGCATCCCCACCCTGGATATCGTCGCCTATGCCCATTACGGACAAAACTTGCCTATCTGCGCCATTCTCCAGGCCGGACGGGGGAGGATCTGTGTAGCCTTCTACGAGAGATTTCAGACGAGTTGGCAGCGGATGACCGATTATCATCTGGCCACCATCGAACAACTTTGCACCCAAGTGAAGGTCCCCACCCTCTTCTGTGGCGAGATAGATGCCCCTCTGACAGAAGCGCTAAAGGCCCAGATTGGACTTCAAGCCGTAATCGCTTCTCCTGCGTCTTCCCTGCGCCGGGCAGGCCATTTGGCCGAGCTGGGCTGGCAAAGGTTGCGAACCGGAGAAGGGAACAACCTTTCGACCTTGGAACCCTTGTATCTGCATCATAGTAATATTGGTGATTGAACTCATGGACTACGCAGGTCTGGCTTACATTGTACAACCAATGCAGATGGAAGACATACCAGAGGTAATGGAGATAGAGCGTGTTTCCTTCCCCAGCCCCTGGCCGGCTCAAGCCTATCGGCACGAGGTGAGCCAGAACCGCCTGGCCCACTATTTCGTGGCCCGCCACCAGTTTGTTGACGCGCCAGATGAAGATGTCGAGAAGGAAAAACCTGGCCTCTTGGGAAGCGTTCAGCGTTGGGCCCATGGCAA
>JBFFDV010000024.1:0-16231 GCA_041559215.1 Anaerolineae bacterium
CCCCCTCAATCCCCCCTCCCCCAGTGCATTGCGAGAACCGGTAACGCGGTGTGGCAACCACTGGGGGAGGGGGGAAGTAGACTTTCTGCGGGGGACACCCCCACTTCCCTCGCCAGGCCTGCCCTGAGCGCGACGAAGGGTGACTGGCCGCCCCCTGAACCCCCGCTCTGTTCATTTCTGTGCAACACTACTGGGGGCCTGTCCTGAGCGGAGTCGAAGGAACATCCCTCGTGCTCCCGGGCTTTTGCTGCGCAACGCCGTCACCTTGACCACGCCCAGCATGTTGGGGCAGACCCCTCATGTGGTCATTACCTACCTCGGGAGTTTGACAACCCTTGTCGGTTGGCATAGAATGTGCCTCAGAGCAATCGTGGATTGACCACAAAGGCATACTGGCAAGTATTTTCCATCTTGCGAAGCTCGCATCGCGCACTCTGCCTTTTGAGTTGTGGACGTTGGACCAGAGGAGGGCCTGAGGCGTGAAAAGTGCTGAGGGTTCCCGTCAGCACACCCGACGGTTGGCGCTTTTGTTGTTTCAGACAGAGAATAGGCAGAAGGGAGAGAGGTTTCATGCGAGTATTGGCCCCCGGCGGTGCGGGGGCGGTCTGTCGTGAGGCAACCCGCGACCTCGCTTCATTCAGCGATTTCGACGAGATAGTGGTGGCTGAGCAGGATGCAGCTGCCGCCGAGCGATTAGTGGCTCAGATCGGCGATAGTCGGCTAAAGGTGCTTCCCTTCGACGCCAACGACTATCAGGATATGCTTCGAACCTTCCCCGCCTACGATGTAATCATGAATGGCCTGCCCTACCAGTACGACCTGCCCGTCAATCGGGCGTGTGTCGAGGTAGGCGTGAGCGGCTTGGATATCTCCAGCGAAGACCCTCAGTTCGAACTCCACGAGGCAGCATTGGAACAAGGGATCACCTTCGTGCCTGGAATGGGTGCCACGCCGGGCATCACCAACATGATGGTCCGCCATGCGGTGGACATTCTGGACCGGGTTGACAGTATTGAGATCTCCTTCGCCGCCTTCCCCTGTCTGGCGCCAGCCCCAGGGCTTCTGGCCACGACCCTTTGGGAGTTCACCCCTGACGAGGAAGAAAGAGAAGCAGTCTATTATGAGCATGGGCAGTGGCATCCAGCACCTCCTTTGTCGGGAGAGCGGCTGGTCCGCTTTCACGACTTGATCGGCGAGCAGAAGGTGTACTACGTGCCTCATGACGAAGCGCAGACTCTGCCCCACTCCGTTCCAGGGGTGCGAAGGGTAGCGGTGCGGGGCTGTTTTCCTCCCCATGTGATGCGTCTGATGGCGGCCCTTACGGAGGGAGGACTGCTCAGCGATACGTCAGTGCAGATCGGAGAGGGCGAGATCACAGCGCACGATCTGGTATCTAGCCTCCTGTGGGCTGTCCCAGAGTCAAGGGAGAACCAGGTATGGGCCTATGGCTTGGTGGTGGAAGTCTTGGGTGAAAGAGATGGGCGAGAGGTCAAGTGCACCTACCGCAGTAGCCATCCTCCCCAGGAAGAGTGGGGTGGCCCAGCAGCCTACTTCAAGAACGTGGGCATTCCGCTCTCCATTGGGGCCCAGATGTTGGCCAAGGGCCAGGTGGAAGCCGAAGGCGTGGTGCCTCCAGAAATAGCCTTCCCTGCTCAGCCCTTCTTCGATGAGTTAGCCAAGCGTGGCATCGAGGTAGAGGAGGAGATCGAAGAGAGAGGGCCCTTGACCAGTTAGTGGGACTAATACACTTATCTAGAGGAGCAAAGTTATGACTCGTGAACGTAGAGAATCCCTAGCTTTCCTCAAGCGGGCGGCCGAGGTGATGCCTCAAGGCGTGTCCTCCAATTTTCGCTACTGGGACGACGAGAACACTCCCGTGGTGGCGCGGGGGCAAGGCTGCTACGTATGGGATATGGACGGTAACCGATACATCGACTACCGGCTGGGCTTCGGCCCGGTAATCTTGGGCCACGGCTACCCCGAAGTAGTGGAGCGGGTCAGCGAAGCTATCAGGGAAGGAACTATCTTCGCCTCGACTCATCCTTGGGAGGTGAAGGTGGCGGAGCGGATTATCCGCATGTGTCCAGGCGTGGACTGGGTGCGGTTCGCCAACTCTGGGGCCGAAGCGACCATGCATGCACTGCGCATCGCCCGGGGATACACCGGTCGAGAGAAGATCATCAAATTCGAGGGACAGTACCACGGCATGTATGACTACATGCTCTTTTCTACAGCTTCGGCCCTGCCAGGGGCCTTGGGTTCCCGTCGGGATCCCATCCCTCTCCAACAGAGTTCTGGGATCCCGCGCGTGATTCGTGATCTGGTAATCACCCTGCCCTTCAACGACTTGAGTCTCCTGGAGGAGACGGTGGAGCGGAGTTGGCCCGAGGTGGCTGCCATAATCGTGGAGCCCATCTTGGGCAACGTCGCGTCCATCGAGCCTCGGCCGGGTTTCCTGGAAAAGACTCGTGAGTTATGCGATCGTTATGGTATAGTGCTGATCTTCGATGAGGTGAAGACCGGCTTCCGCATCGCGCCGGGTGGGGCCCAGGAGATGTACGGAGTCTTGTCCGACTTGGCCACCTACGCTAAGGCTATGGCCAACGGCTTCCCCGCTGCCGCCATCGGAGGGCAAGAGGCACTCAGAGAGGTGATTGGCTATGGCCTGGTGGCCCAGGGGGGAACCTATTGCGGCAATGTGGCAGGTCTAGCGGCCGCCGATGCCACTCTGGAACTGCTTGAGGATGGTCAGGTTTTGGAGACGATCCGCCAGCGAGGGAAACAGCTACAAGAAGGACTCTCCAGTATCCTTACCGAGACTGATATCCCACACCTCATCTCCGGGCCACCAGCCATGTTTGGTATCCTCCTCACCGAGGCAGAGGAGATCCATGACTTCCGTGATTTCGCTAAGACCAACGCCACCCTCTACGAAGAGATGGTAATGGCCCTGATAGACCACGGGGTTATCCCCGACCCGGACGCAAGAGAGCCGTGGTTCCTTTGCTACTCACATTCTGATGCCGATATCGACGAGACTTTCACCTACTTCGAGGAGGCGGTCAGGGAGGCGAAAAAGGGGTAGAGGGCGAACATGAACGAGAAGATCGCTGTGGAGTTGCACAATGTAACCAAGCGTTTCGGCGATGTGGTTGCGGTTGACAATGTGTCGTTGCAGATCGGCGATGGTGAATTCTTCTCTCTCTTGGGCCCTTCAGGCTGCGGCAAGACCACCACTTTGCGCATGATCGCTGGCTTTGAGAACCCTACGGAAGGGGAGATATACATCCAAGGAGAGTTGATGGGCCTCACCCCACCCTTCCAGCGCAACACCAACATGGTATTCCAAGACTACGCCCTCTTCCCCCACATGAGCGTGGCCAAGAATGTCGGCTTCGGCCTGGAGATGAAGAAGGTGCCCAAAAAGGAGACCGCTCACCGGGTGCAGGAAGCGCTGGAACTGGTCCGCCTCCCCGGATTCGAGAAGCGCCGACCGGATCAGCTTTCCGGAGGACAGCAGCAAAGGGTAGCTTTGGCTCGAGCTCTCATCAACCGACCCGGTGTCCTACTTCTGGACGAGCCCCTAGGCTCGCTAGACCTCAAACTCCGCAAGGAGATGCAGCTAGAATTGAAGGGTTTGCAACATCGCCTGGGGATCACCTTCGTCTATGTCACCCATGATCAAGAAGAGGCCCTAACTATGTCAGATCGGATCGCCGTGATGGACCAAGGAAAGGCCCTGCAAGTGGGTACACCAACTGAGATCTACGAGAGGCCGACAACGCGCTTCGTGGCAGACTTCATTGGGGAGACGAACTTCTTGGAGGGCATAGTCTTGAAACGGGAGGGGACTTCCGTGGCGGTGGAAGTGGAGGGTATGGCTCCTGTACTTGCCCAAAGCGCGCAGGAATTCGCCCCCGGCAAAAGGGTGACGCTAGCCGTGCGACCAGAGAAGATCACTATTCAGAAGAAAGAGCCGGGGAGAGAGACCAACTTTGGCCAAGGCACTGTAGAAAACGTAGTCTACATCGGAACCGATACCAATTACGTGGTGCGTTTGAATTCAGGAGCCACGATACGCGTTCGTGAGCAGAATATCGCCCCTTCTTTGAGGAAAGGGCTTAATGAAGGAGCAACGGCTTTCCTCCTCTGGCAACCTGAGAGTTCGTTGCTCCTCCCCGATTGATGCGGAAAGCAGGTGTTAACACAGTGGTGAGAAAGCAGATCCTTTCCATTACCGAACGTATGAGGCGGAGCAGGAGCGTCCAGATCCTTTCCCTGCTCTCGCCCTCGGCGGCGTGGCTTTTGGTCTTCTTCCTCTTGCCGCTAGTGATGGTGCTCTTGGTGAGTTTGGGCAAACGGGGGCCCATGGGCGGCGTGGTCTATGACTGGAACTTGGACAACTACATCCGGTTCATAGACCCCATCTACTTCAAAATCTTCATAAGATCGGTCTGGATCGCAACCGCCAACACCCTTCTTTGTCTCATCTTCGGCTACCCCTTCGCCTATTTCATCGCCAGACGTCCCAAGCGTTGGCGCAATGTGCTCCTTCTGTTGGTGATGGTCCCTTTTTGGACCAACTTCTTGGTTCGCACCTACGCCTGGATGGTCATCCTGCGGGACAAGGGGTTGATCAACTCTCTGCTGACGATGGCAGGCATCATCAGTGAGCCCCTTCCTCTTCTCTTCAATCAGAACGCCGTAATTCTCGGCCTCTTCTACGGCTATCTTCCTTTTATGGTCTTGCCTCTCTACGCCTCCATCGAGAAACTGGATTTCTCTCTCGTGGAGGCCGCTCAGGATTTGGGAGCCAATTCGTTGACCGCTTTCCGGCGGATAGTCCTCCCCCTCACCATGCCGGGCATCGTGGCCGGGGCTATCATCACCTTCATCCCCTCCATCGGGGCCTACGTTACGCCGGACCTCCTGGGCGGGGCCAAAGCCATGATGATCGGGAACCTCTTGCAGCAGCAGTTCCTTGAGGTGCGGGACTGGCCCTTTGGCTCAGCAGTCGGCTTCATCCTCATGGTTACCGTCCTCTTGGCCACGATGGTCTATTTCCGAAAGGGAGGCGAGACACTGTGAGCGAGTTGGCCCTGGGACGCGCCAAGACCCGGACCGTCACACGAGGGAATCTATTGGCCTCTTTGGGATCGCGGGTGCTCTCCGTCAATGCGGTGCTGATGTTCGCTTTCCTCTACTTGCCTATCTTGGTCCTCATCGTCTTCTCCTTCAATGCTGCTACCGTTCTAGAGGGCGGCAGGGTGCTGGCAGCCACCGTGTGGAAGGGGTTCACCGCACATTGGTATGAGGTGCTTATCCACGATGCTCGCATCATCGACGCGGTCAAGAACACCCTCGTGGTGGCCATCATCTCCACTCTCCTTTCAACCATAATGGGGACCATGGCTGCCCTGGTGATGGAGCGGGAGGAGTTCCGCGGCAAGTTGGGCTTCGATGCGGTGCTTTATCTCCCCATCATCATTCCTGACGTGGTGATGGCCATGTCTCTTATCCTTTTCTTCGTACTCATACGAATGCCCCAGGCGATAATGGGCCTTTCTGCCACGGTTTCCTCCATCACCTTCCTACCAGCTGGGCTGGTCAGTTGGTTGGCTCGAAGCATCGCCGTTACCCCCATCATCATCGCCCATGTGGCTTTTAACATCTCTTTCGTGGCCATAGTTGTGAGGGCTCGTCTTGCTGACTTCGACATCACCTTGGAAGAGGCTGCCAGAGACCTTGGGGCCAGTGAATGGCAGACCTTCCGGCGGATCACTTTGCCTTTGATTATGCCCGGCATCCTAGGAGGAGCCCTTCTCGCCTTCACCCTGTCCATCGATGATTTCGTCATTACTTTCTTCGTCTCGGGTCCTGGCTCTACTACTCTCCCGGTACGGGTCTTTTCCATGATTAGAATCGGGGTCACTCCCGAGGTTAACGCCATCTCCAGCGCCATGCTCTTGGCCTCGATGGGATTGGTCCTTTTATCCTTGATTTCCGAAAGGAGGTGATGAGAGGGCAAAGAACACAAGGCATGCTAGTCGAAACATCAAGCGTAGGAGAAAGGAGAGGAACGATGAGAGGACGAAGGTTACAGAGCATACCGGTCACGGCATTAAGCGTAAGAGAAAGGAGGAAAATGATGATTAAGCGCTGCTTCACAATCGTTGGGTTGGTCGCCTTGTTGGGCATTGCCCTGGCAGGCTGCGGTGCGCCAGCCGCCCCCACGGAGGTGCCCCCTCCGGCCGGGCCCACACCTACTGAGGCACCTGCTCCGCCGCCCACTGAGGAGGGGCTGGCCGACACCCTCTACGTCTTCAACTGGGCGGACTATATCGACGAGAGCCTACTTGCCGATTACGAGGAGGAGTTCGGGGTCACCATCGTCTACGATACGTTCGACAGCAACGAGGACCTCCTGGCCAAATTGCAGGCCGGGGCTACCGGCTACAACGTTATCTTCCCCTCTGACTACATGGTGGCCCAGATGATCGAGTTGGGGATGCTGGCACCCCTGGATTTCAACAATATCCCCAACTTCGCTAACCTCTACGATGCCAACCTCGACCCCGCATACGACCCGGGCAACGTGTACAGCGTGCCCTACTACTGGGGCACCACCGGCATAGGCTATCACGCCGATTTTGTGGATCCGCCACCGGACAGCTGGGCTTGGCTCTTCGATCCCGAGATCGCGTGCCAATATGCCGATGGGGGGATAAACATGCTCGACGACCAGCGGGAGGTTATCGGTGCAGCCCTGAGATATCTGGGCTACTCGCTCAACGACTCCGACGAAGCCCATTTGATGGAAGCCCGTGACCTTCTATTGGCCGCCAAGCCATGCTATAAGACCTTCGATTCCTCGGGCTACATAGACAACCTCATGATCCCCGGGGAGATCGTCCTCACCCACGGCTGGAACGGCGACGTCTTCGTGGCGGCGGAGGAGAACGAGGGCTGGACCTATGTCATGCCTGAGGAGGGAGGCGTCATCTGGCAGGACAATATGTGCGTTACGGCCACTACCACAGGCCTCCAGAAGCGCACGGCGGAGCATTTCATCAACTATCTGTTGGACCCCGAAGTCGCGGGCCAAAACACCAATTACATATGGTATGCCTGCCCCAACCAAGCGGCGGAGCCTTTTATCGACCCCGAGATTCTGGGAGACCCGGCCATCTACCCTGACCCGGAGACCAGGGCTCGTTTGGAGTGGATCGAGCCCCTCTCCACCGAGGAGCTGGCTATTTTGGATCGGGTCTGGACCGAGTTCAAGGCGCAATAGGAGATGGTGAGCGGTACAGCGCCCCATCGCATAGAGGCGCTGTGCCGCTTGCCTATGCATTTGTTCCTCCCCGTCAAGAAACATCGGCGTCTCCAAGCTGCACCATCTGATCGGCCACGACCTTCTGTCATCTCGAGGCCGGGTGAGTCGTTCAGGTGCTCAACAAGTGCCGCCAGAGAATGGGATTCCCCGCGGAGAGCCAAGAAGTCCCGTGGGACTCCTGTGAGTTGAACAACGAACCTCTTGAGGAGAAACGTGAAGCAACGTTCCGGTAAGCCGCGACGAGCATCGACGCCGCCCCTCGAAAAGGGATCCTCCTCAGCCTTGGACCAGAGATGGCTCATCTGGGGATTGCTGATCCTTTTCTTGGTGTTGGGCGCCGCTCTACGTCTGTACCAACTGGACGGCAAGGCCCTCTGGTATGATGAACTGGGCACGGCGATCTACACAGCCCTGGACAAGTCCTGGCTAGAGGTCGTGCAGGAGCCCTTGGAGGTGCCGGTCATTCCTGCTCCGCCTTTGTACTTTCTGACCACCTATCTCTTCAGGCAGATGAGCGAGAGCGAATCCTTGCTGCGCCTGCCCTCGGTGTTCTTTGGCCTGCTGGCCATCGCCGCCACCTATGTCCTGGGCAAGGTGCTCCTGGGCCCCCGGGAGGGGCTTATCGGAGCTTTCCTGCTGAGCATCTCCGCCTTCGGTGTCCGTTACTCCCAAGAGGCGCGATACTATGCCCTGCTATTGCTCCTGGCAACCCTCTCTCTGTACTTCTTCTATCGGGGACAACACCGGAACGACAGGCTCTCCTGGGTGGGGTTCGTGGTCAGCTCCACCTTGGCGGTATATACGCATCTCTTCGCCTTTCTCTTCTTGGGTGTGGAGACAATCTACGCTGTCGCCCACTTCGCGCAGAGGCGTCTTCGGAATCCCGCTGCCACCGTCGGGGAGGGAAAGGAATCGCGGTGGAGGGGTGAGCCCTTCTTCTCGTTTCTGTTGTCCTTGCTGCTGATGGCCCTGCTCTATCTGCCGATGCTGCCCTACACCTTGAGCGGCCTTCTGGGCCAGAAGGGGCTGGGAGGCACCACTCGCGCCACCATTGACAAAACAAGCCTGAGCTATCTGGCTGGGATTGTCGACCTTCTGGGGGCGGGGCCTGGCCTGGCCTTTCTGTGCTATCTGGCAGCCCTGGGTCTGGGCCTCTGTTTCCTCGCCCGCCGGGCGCGCCAGCAGCTGATGCTTGCCGCTCTGTGGATGACCCTGCCTTTCCTGGTGGTCTTCCTCGTGCCAGCCGGTCACAACTTCCGCCTGCGCTATGTGATCTTCGTCCTGCCCATGTTTCTACTGGTCGTTTCGGCAGGCCTTGTAGGGCTCGGTGACGTCATATCGCCCTTGATTGCGAGAAGGACACAGAGAGACAAAGCGGCTGCGGTGATCTGGCCGATCACCCTGGCCATCGCTTGCATGGTCTTCAGCCTCCTCAGCCTGGAAGCGTTGCAGAGCTACTGGGACGAGGAGAAACAGCCCTGGGACAGGGCGGCTGCTTTCCTGCAAAGTGTGGTCAGCCCCGGCGAGTTGGTCATAACCCCAGTGGAGGCTCACGCTCAACGGCTCCTCTACTATGACTATCGAGCCAGCGAAGTGGAGTATCTGGCCCCCTGTCCCTGTCCAGCCATAGTCCAACAGAAAGATTGGCACAGGTTTCCCGAACTGGCTTCTCCGTATCGCCGAACCTGGTTCTTGGACCCCAACCCTGATTACTGGTCTCTCTCGCCAGGGGGATGGTTGGCCGAAGAGTTGGAGAGCTACATCTTCCTGCCGCCGATAGTCTTCAAAGGGCACACCCGTAGCAGTGTGGTAGAGACAGACCTGCTGGCCCCTTTCATGACCTCCGATGTGAGTGTGCTGCCAGTACTGCCACGAGATCTCCTGCCCACCGATGAGGAGATCATTGAATTGGGATCCATGCTGGCAAAGCAGGCCGAGGAGCTTTATCCTGGGGGCACGCGCTCGCATTTCACGATTGGGGAGCTGTACCGCTTCTACGGCAGCGAGGATGAAGCCATCGCACACTACGAGGCCGCGGTAGTCGGCGATCCTCGTTTCTACCCAGCATATGAGGGATTGGCGCTCATCCATATTGGACGCGGAGAGGTGGCAAAGGCGGTGGAGCTTTACGACGGACTCTTGGAGATGGGCATCATCCGTGAGAGCTACTACCACTTCTTGCGGGGGACTCTATATGCGTTTGAGGGCGACATGGACGCGGCCATCACCGAGTTCACTCTAGCAGTAAGGATGGATGGTGACAATGTCGATTACCGCCTGCCCCTGGGGGACGCTTACTGGGCCACTGGCCGGCTGGACGAGGCTATGGCCCAGTACAGCGAGATCATACGGCTTGACCCGTCTCACGTGGTGGCCTACGCACGGCGGGGCAGGGTCCATCGGTCCCAAGGCTACCTGGCCGAAGCAGCAGCCGAATATGAGATGATGGTGCAATTGCAGCCCGATAACCCCTTCTATCACGCCATGCTGGCGGACACCTATCGGGCGGAGGGGCTATTTGATGAGGCACTGGCCGAGGCACAGGAGGCAGTGCGGCTGGCAGAGGATGAAGCCGCCTACCATGTCTTGCTGGGCAAGGTATATCAAGAGGCAGAACGGCTTTCTGAGGCCATAGAGCAACTCGAAGAAGGGGTACGACTGGCGCCGAACGAAGCGCGCTACTACCTGCGTCTTGGCGAAGCTTATCGCCTCGCTGCCCGGGATGAAGAAGCGATCAACGCCTACGAGCGAGTGTTGCAGTTGGACCCCGGTAACGAGACGGCCACGCAACATCTGCAAGAGTTGCGCTGATTTCGTTGCGGTGGGTCACTAGACTCGTCTCTTTTGTTTGATATCCGAATTGGGATGTGCTATTCTCTGACGTTGAGAAGTATCAACGTCTCCAAGGTGCACCATCTAATCGGCCACGACCTTCTGTGATCTTGAGGCCGGGCGAGCAGTTCCCGCTTCCAGCCGGGAGTCTTATGCCTTTGACTGGCTGCTTTCCAAATCTATCGCTTTTGACGATACCAACCGAACCTGGTGAGAAGGGTATGGGCATCAGTAGGGTTCTTATTATCAAGATGACGAAGGGGAGGCTATGTCATGATCGAGTCTATCTGGATTAACGGCGAATTCGTGGATAGTACATCTGATGAAGTAATCGAGGTCATCAACCCGGCTACCGAGGAAATAGTAGACAGCGTACCTGCGGGGACGGTCGAGGATACGCGTCGAGCTATCGCTGCGGCCAATGCTGCCTTCCCCTCGTGGCGAAATGTACCTGGGGTGGAGAAAGCAGAACTCTTGCACGAAGTGGCCACCAAGCTGCGCGCCAAGGCGGAGGAGTTGGCAGTCACCCTCACACTGGAGGAAGGCAAGCCCCTCATGGAGAACCGAGATGAGATGGGCTGGAGCGCGGCCTGCTTTGACTACTACGCTGAGATCGGCCGCCACAGCCGGGGGCGGGTCATCCCATCGATCGAAGCCAGCCAACTCTCCCTGGTACTCAAAGAGCCCTACGGTCTGGTGGCCTGCATCGTGCCGTGGAACTACCCAATACTGCTTATGTCTTGGAAGGTGGCTCCCGCACTGGCTGCAGGCAACACCGTGATCATCAAGCCTTCCAGCGTCACCCCTCTCTCCACGCTTATGTTTGCTGAGATCTTCGACCACCTACCACCCGGCGTCGTCAACATCATCACCGGAGCCGGCAACATAGTAGGCGATGAACTAGTTACTAGCCCAGGCACCCACCTAGTGGCCTTCACTGGCAGCACCGCTGTGGGCCAACGGATCGCTGCTCTCGCTGCTCCGCTGGTCAAGAAAGTGCACCTCGAATTGGGAGGCAAGGACCCCTTTGTAGTTTGCGAAGATGCAGATCTTGAGGTAGCCGTGCCTGGTGTGGCCTGGGCAGCCCTTCTCAACACTGGTCAGGTCTGCACCTCCACCGAGCGAGTCTATGTACAGCAATCCATCTTCGAAGAGTTCACCTCCCGCATGGTGGAACACGTTAAGTCGCTAAGGATAGGCCCTGGCTTGGAGCCAACCACAGACATTGGGCCCATGGCTCGAGCCCCTTATCGTGCCAAGGTGGAAGCCCAGGTAGAGGATGCAGTGGCTCATGGAGCCCGGGTCCTCGCGGGGGGCCGGCGTCCACCTCAGTTCCCTCGTGGTTTCTACTATGAGCCCACGGTGCTTGTGGATGTGAAGCCCGATATGGACATCATGCGCGAAGAGACTTTCGGCCCGGTCATCCCCATCGCCTCTTATGACAGCTTCGACGAGGCGGTGGAACTGGCGAACAGCACCATCTATGGTCTAGGGGCCAACCTGTACACCTATAACGCGCTCTACATCAAGCGCTTCTATGAGGAGGTGAAAGCGGGCACCATCTGGATCAACGACCCTCTAAGCGATAATGATGCTGGGCCCTTCGGGGGGATGAAGCTCTCCGGCATGGGCCGCGAGTTGGGAGAAGAAGGAATAGAGGAGTTCCGGGAGACGAAGCACATCCATTGGGATTTTAGCATGGAGAAGAAGACCTGGTGGTATCCCTATGAGCAGTACAATAGGCAGAGCGGATACATGGAGGAGTGAGGAAATGGAGAAGACAACTGGGCACCTCTCCCCGGTTTGGTATCGTTACACGGACATCCTGGCCGAGCGGGCGGAAGGGGTATATATTTACGGATCAGATGGGCGGCGCTACATGGATTTCACCGCCGGGATCGGGGTGACTAGCACCGGTCACTGTCATCCGCGAGTGGTTGATGCGGTCCAGGCGCAGGTGGAGAAGTTGATCCACGGCCAGGCTAACATCGTGTATCACCGACCGATGTTGCAGCTGGTAGAGAAACTCTCTGGGGTGGTCCCCAAAGGCCTGGATGGATTTTTCTTCAGCAACTCTGGGGCCGAGGCTGTGGAGGCGGCGATGAAACTGGCTCGCCAGGCTACAGGTCGACCCAATGTCATCGTCTTCCAGGGTAGCTTTCATGGCCGGACGGTGGGAACAATGTCTTTGACAACCTCTAAGACTATATACCGGGCCGGTTACCAGCCACTGATGGCTGGGGTCTTCGTGGCCCCCTATCCTTACGCATATCGGTACGGCTGGGAGGGTGAGACCTGCGCCGAATGGTGTTTGAAGGAACTAGAGCATCTCTTGGTCACGCAAACAGCACCCGAAGAGACCGCCGCCATTCTGGTGGAGCCGGTCTTGGGCGAAGGGGGTTATGTTGTCCCGCCCGCCTCCTTCCTACCTGGTTTGCGCCGGCTCTGTGACAAATATGACATCCTCTTCATTGCCGATGAGGTGCAGTCCGGGTTCGGTCGGACGGGGAGATTCTTCGCCATCGAACATTGGGCAGTGGTGCCTGATATCATGATCATGGCCAAAGGCATAGCCTCGGGCTTCCCCTTGAGCGGTATCGCTGCGCCACTAGCCCTTATGGAGAGATGGACGCCTGGCACCCATGGCGGCACCTATGGAGGAAACGCTGTCGCCTGCGCAGCAGCGGCAGCCACCATTCAGGTGATCCGTGAGGAGAGACTAGTGGAGAACGCCGCTCGTCAGGGAGAGTTGTTATTGAACCTCTTGCGATCTCTGCAGGAGCGATTTAAGGGTATCGGCGACGTGCGCGGTCTTGGGCTGATGGTCGCCTGTGAGTTCACCACTGCTGATGGCGAGCCGGACAAGGCTACGGCCAAAGCGATCGTCCACAAGTGTTTAGAGAAAGGCCTTCTGCTTCTGACCTGCGGTCCCTACGATAACACGGTTCGTTTGATTCCGCCTCTCATCGTGAGCGCAGAGCAGATCGAGGAGGCGATGGGGATCTTCGAAGAGGTACTAGAGGGAACCCTAGCCTCATAACTCCCCCTTGCTGGCAGGCCGAAAGAAGGGAGATATGGTGTTGGATCCGCCTGTTGACAGTATTTCGATCGCACTCACTCAGCGAATGACAGACTGGCTGCAATGACTCTATGACGGAGAGGAGATAGCTATGGCCTACGGCTACAATGGAAAGATCTTGCATGTAGATCTTGCAAACAGCAACCTAGAAGTAGAAGAGCCTGATGAGGTGTTCTATCGCAAGTATATGGGCGGAAGCGCGATGGGGGCCTATTACTTACTGAAGCATACCCCGCCTGGGGCTGATCCGCTGGGACCGCAGAACACTCTCAGCCTGATGACTGGCGTTGTCACCGGGGCACCCGTCTCCGGGCAGTCCCGTGTCACCGCCACGGCCAAGTCCCCGCTCACCGACCTCGTAGGTGATTCCCAGGGCGGGGGCTTCTGGCCAGCGGAACTTAAAGCCGCTGGCTTCGACGGCGTCGTGATACACGGCAACGCTGAGGCCCCAGTGTACCTGTGGCTGCACGACGGGGAGGCGGAACTGCGGGACGCTACCCATCTCTGGGGCAAGTTCACCGGCGACGTAGAGGATGCCGTGCGAGAGGAACTGGGCGACAAGCGCATCCATGTCCTCCAGTGCGGTCCGGCGGCTGAGAGAGGAGTCCGCTTCGGCGCGGTCATCAGTAACGCCAACCGGGCTAACGGGCGCACCGGGATGGGCACAGTCATGGCTTCCAAGAACTTGAAGGCAGTGGTCGTGCGGGGAAGGGATCGCCCCGAACTGGCCGATCCAGAGACGGTGAGGGCTCTGGCGAAGTGGGGAGCCGATAATCTGGATGACTCGGACGTAGCCGGGCTGGGATTGCTGGGCACGGCGGAGATCGTTCGATCTCAGAGCAAGAGTGGCGGTTTGCCCACCCGCAACTGGTCCAGCGGCACCTTCGAGGGGGCCGAGGACATCAGCGGCCATCGGATGTCTGACACCATCCTCAAGGAGCGGGACACCTGCTTCGCCTGCGTGGTCCGTTGCAAGCGAGTCGTGGAGGTGACCGAGGGACCTTTCCTGGTTGATCCCCGCTACGGCGGCCCGGAGTACGAAACTCTGAGCACGCTGGGCTCCTACTGCGGCGTGTCCGACCTGGCGGCCGTCTCCCTGGCTAACCAGCTGTGCAACATGTATGGGATGGACACCATCGCCTGTGGCGCGACCATCGCTTGGGCGATGGACTGCTTCGAGCAAGGACTGCTGACCACGGAGGACACCGGCGGCGTCGGACTTCACTTCGGCAACGCTGAGGCGTTGGTGCAGATGGTGGAGCGCATCGGCAAGCGGGAGGGCATCGGGCGTGTCCTAGGCGAGGGCTCCGCCCGTGCCGCCGAAACCCTGGGAGTTGGCGAAGACCTGGTGGTGGCGGTGAAGAAGAACGAACTTCCCGCCCATATGCCGCAGGTCAAGCGGAGCCTGGCCCTTATCTACGCTGTCAACCCTTTCGGAGCCGATCACATGTCCCACGAGCACGACCCCGCGTATGATTCTGATGAGGACTATGAGTACTATGCAGGTCGATTGGGCGCTCTGGGGCTCTTTGATCCTCAGCCTAACTCCAGTCTCAACTCAGAGAAAGTTCGCTTCGCCATTTACACCCAGCAACTATATAGCGCTCTCGATAGCATCAGTTTCTGTCAATTCGTGTGGGGTCCCGCTTGGCAACTCTACGGACCCAACCAGATGGTAGGAGTGTTGCGAGCGGTGACCGGTTGGGAGGTGAGCCTGTGGGAACTGATGAAGGTGGGCGAGCGGAGACTGAACATGCTGCGAGCCTTCAACGCTCGCGAGGGCGTTGGTGCGGAGGCGGACACAGTACCGCCCAAGTTGCTCAGCCCGTTGCAGGGCGGCAAGAGCGACGGGGTTGCGGTCACCGCGGAGGAGATCGAGGCGGCGAAGGCTCTCTATTACCGCATGGCTGGCTGGGACGAGAAGGGCCGCCCGACGCGGGCCAAACTAGAGGAACTGGCGCTAGGCTGGGTGGCGAACGAACTTGGACTCTAGCCTCACCCAACCTGAAACAGCATAACATGAAACACTAGGAGGACACGGATAATGAAGATCGTAGTGCTTGGTGGCGCCGGGAAGATGGGATGCATCTCCGTGCAGGACCTGGCGGGCGACAAACGAGTGACAGAGGTGGTCATTGCTGACCAAGACCTGGCCCACGCCCGCACCGTGGCGGAAATCATCAACAGCCCGAAGATTACCATCCAGAGGGTGGACGCCGCGGATCACGATGCGCTGGTCGGCATTCTCAAGGGTGCTGACGCCTGCCTGAACGCGACCGTCTACTATTTCAACCTAGAGGTGATGGAGGCCTGCCTGGAGGCCCAGGTGCCCTACACCGACATGGGTGGTCTCTTCCACATTACCCGCAAGCAACTGGAGCTAGACGATCGCTTCGCCGACGCCGGACTGAGCGCGGTGCTGTGCCTGGGCTCCGCGCCGGGCGTACCCAACGTCCAGGCTCGCTACGCCGCCGACCGCCTGGACACCATCGAGAGCATTCGCATCTACGACGGGATCAAGCCACCTCCCCCGGAGGACCTGCGTTTCACCTACGCCGTGCCCACCATCGTGGACGAGTTGACAATGCCCCCGATTGTCTATCGGGACGGGAAATTCGTGGCCTGCGAGCCACTGAGCGGGTTCGAGGATTACTGGTTCACCCCTCCCATCGGCCTTTTGCCGATGCACCTCTCCCTCCACTCCGAGGTTGCCACAATCCCCATCACCTTCGAGGACAAGGGCCTGAAGGAATGTTTCTTCAAAATCAACTACTGGGGGATGGCAAAGGAGACGGTGGAAAAGGTTCGCGTCCTGGCAGACTTCGGCTTCGCTGAGCGAGAGCCTGTGGAGGTGAAGGGGCAGCCAGTCGTGCCGCGCGATCTACTGGTCACGCTGATGTCCGAGTATGTCCCACCCATCACTGACTTCCTGGCCCCGCCCAAAACCCAGCCGCCGGATTGGGTCAAGGAGATCGTAACCGAAG
>JBFFDV010000025.1:0-16028 GCA_041559215.1 Anaerolineae bacterium
ACCCCTGGAATTACCTGTTATTATGCACCAATTCAGTCGACTTGTCAAATGAGCGGACGCAGTTGACACAACGACTTATCAACACACCATGGAGCTTCCTGAGACCTTCCTCAAGTCCACTCTCAAAGAGAGGCCAGATGGCTAGCAAAGCGAGATAGAAAGGAGGCCCGAAGAAACTATATCACCCGAAAAACCTTTGCCAGAAGAGCCAGGCCAGATATGCAAACAAGATAAGACCAGCGGCCGCCAGTGCCAAGTGGATGACGCAACCACCCACCTTCCTTATCAAACCTATGATCCATACCACCAATAGCATGCCGACAACCGCGCCGACAACAATGAAGAGCACTGCTTGCAACATCCGTTTCTCCTATCGTTTCCTCTCGCCCTTCCCCTCCACTCTTGAGAAAATCGGTCAGTCGCTGGCTACGACAAAGGCAATAGCATATCTACGCGAATGAGAGAGGCTGATAGCGAACTTATCCAGACCCAACTCCTCAGCCCGTTTCCTGGCCCTGCCATGAAGCCGAACGAGGGGCTTTCCGCGCGTGTCAGACAACACTTCCATCTCCCGCCATTTTACACCACGCAGCCCCGTCCCTAATGCTTTGGACACGGCCTCCTTGGCTGCGAATCGAGCCGCCAGTTCCGGTACGTGCTTCTTGCAATAGTCAAGCTCTGCCGGGGTATAAACATATTGAAGGAAGCGGTCCCCCCAGCGCTCCAACGCCCGGGCGATCCGCTCAGTCTCGATCAGGTCTACGCCGACACTCAACATCCCTCGGTCCCCGGTCACTCTCGGTGGCCAACCCGCCGCACGTCTACCCCTTTGAAGAGCCAGGTGGCGATGGGGCAACCGAGAGATCAACCGCTTGAATGAACTCCGTCTTCTTGTGAGCTCGCCCGATGCCTCGATACATGAACCCTAACTCCTCCATCTTCTCGGGTTCATAGATATTGCGGCCATCCATTAGAACGGGCTGAGCCATGGAGGCCTTTATACGAGCCATGTCCAGATGTTTAAACTCGTTCCAATCGGTGACGATGACCAGGGCATCGCTGTCCTTGGCCAGCTCGTAGGCATCTTCGCAGTAGGTTACATCCGACAGGGTCTCCCGGGCCCTTTTCATAGCCACAGGATCAAAGGCTTTGACGAGAGCTCCCTCATTCTGTAGCAGGTGGATAATCTCCACAGCGGGAGCTTCGCGCATATCGTCGGTATTGGGCTTGAAGGCCAGCCCCAGGATACCTACCGTCTTACCATGCAATGTGCCCAGTATCTGCCGCAGGTTCTGCACGATGCGTCTCCTTTGATCGCGATTGATCTCTATCACCGCCCTCAAGAGCTGGGGGTGGCAGCCGTGAATAGCAGCCATATGGGCCAAGGCCTTGACATCTTTAGGGAAACAGGAGCCTCCCCAGCCCACTCCAGCATCCAGGTAGGAATGGCCGATACGCTTGTCATACCCCATCCCTGCTGCTACTTCCTTGATGTCGGCTCCTAGCTCCTCGCAGATGGAAGCCATCTCATTGATGAAGGAAATGCGGTTGGCCAAATAGGCATTCGAAGCATATTTGATCATCTCTGCCGTCCGCAAATCGGTGACGATGATAGGAGCGCGCAGGGAAAGATACAACTGGGCCACCTTCTCCGCCGCCTGTCTATCAGTCGAGCCAAGCACTATACGGTCAGGATGCAGAAAGTCATTGATCGCCGCTCCTTCACGCAGAAACTCGGGATTGGAAACTACGGCGAATTCCAGTCCTGGGGCGACGCATTGCTCAACTATCTCAGCCACCCAGTCACCCGTGCCGATGGGCACGGTGCTCTTATTGACAATAACGAGAGAGTCGGACATCTCCTTAGCGATAGTCTCGGCAGCCATGCGCATATATTTCAAGTCCGCCTCGCCTTCGGCACCCGAGGGGGTGTCCACGGCGATGAAGGCGAACTCGGCGCCCTCCAACCCTTCGGAGTAGGAGGTGGTGAACCCCAACCGCCCCATTTTGGCATTGCGCTCTACCATCTCTTGTAAGCCTGGCTCGTAGATAGGCAATTTGCCTTGTTTCAAGCCACCGATCTTCGCCTCATCTATGTCCACACAAACGACGCCGTTGCCCAAGTCGGCGAAACAAGCCCCGGTGGTGAGGCCGACATAGCCACCTCCACCTATCACACAGATTCTGCTCATGAGTGCACCTCACTAGCTCAAAATTGGTAAACCTATGATAGCATAGCTTTTGCCTTTTTTCAATCCTCTCCCGCACGGTAGAGCGTCGAGGCCCACTACTGGTCCACCAAATCGCTTACGATCCTGCCTAACCGCACGCTGTAGTTCATCCCGCGGTCCTCAGGATATATTTGCGTGGTATTCGCCAGATACAAACCCTCAAGCGGTGTCCGATGGGAGGGGATGCGCCGCGAGTAACCGCAGGTGATGATCGGCTGGGCAGCATCTTCGCGATACAGCCACAGATCCTCGAGCCAATCCACATCAAAGTCAGGATTGATCTTTCTTAAGGAAGGAAGGTAGTACATCAGCAGTTCGTCAGCGGCGGTCGAGTAGAGGGGATCAGACCTGGAGACATAGGTGCTGAGATAAAGGATGTGCTTGCCGTTGTATTTCTCCGCAGGGATGAGATTGGTGTGCTCGATGGCCCCCACAAAAGGGAAGGTGGGGTCGCTGATATTGAGCCAATAGATGCGGGACAGAGAGCGTTTCATCTTCAGCACCAGGCACAGATTGGTCTGATAATGTACTCGTCGCAATTGGTCGGCATATTCCTGGGCCAACTCGGGCACGATATCCAGGAAGATGAACGAGGGCACGGTGGCGATGACCTTATCCACGAGCCAGACGTCTCCCGCCTGAATACCTGTAACCTTTCCCCCCTCGATGGTGACGCGCTCTACCGGCCTACCAGTCAATATCTCCCCCCCTCGGGTGGTGATGCCTTCCATCAGGGCGTCAATAAAGAGTTGAAAGCTGCCGTCCATATAACCCAGCAGTTCACGCGTCATACCTCTACCTCGAGAGCCAACGCGAAACTTGAACTTGCTCCATAGCCAGGCCATGGTGACCTGATCGGCATACTCGCCGAACTTGGCGCGCAACAAAGGAGCGAAAATCACTTCGTAGGCTTGCCGGCCTGCGTATCTACGCATCCACTCCTGGGCGCTGATATCCTCCAGAGCTCGCCAATCTCCGAACCTCTGCAGATATAAGGTCACCAGGCCAGCCCTAATACGCTCGAGGAAGCCCAAGGGCTTGAAGCGGAGAAGATCAAAGGGTGTAACGAAATCGTATATCTGGCCCCTATAGAAGAAACCCACCTTGGAGGGCAACCATTGCATCCTCTCCTGCAATCCCAGCTCCTCTATCAAACTCATCATGTCCTCATCGCTGGTGAAGATGTGATGATAATACCTTTCCAGCAGGGCTCCCTCTATTTCGAAGGTGCTCGCCTGCCCCCCTAGATAAGGTTGACTTTCAAGGAGAAGGACCTGATGCCCCTTCTTGGCCAATTCATAGCCCGCTGTCAGGCCCGCCAATCCACCCCCGACAACGCCAATCTTCATGGTCAGATGTCCTTGTCCAAAGCCGGCAAAGCCAACGCCTCTTGCCCCTCCGTGACTCGAATCCGTTCCATCTCCTCCCAATGGAGGCTTTCCCGCCAGGCGAAGTACGCACCCAGCGCAGTTATGGGGAACCACAAGGCGGCATGAAGGGCTAGCATGTAGCTGGTCGCGGTGGATCGGGCCACCCCAAACAAGACCAGACTCTCTATCCCCGCCACCTCGAAGGTCCCAAGGTAGCCAGGGGTGGAAGGGATGGTCGTAGCCAGGTTGACTATGGCACAGGTGAAGACCAGAACGTAGAAGGGCTGGTCAAAAGCGAAGCCCTGCATCACGAACCAGTATTTCCAGGCCTCCACCAGCCACAGAACGATGGAGATAGCCATGATGAAAAGCATCTCCCGGCCGCTGCGTAGCACCTGCAAGCCCTCAAGGAACCTCGCTAGGAGACCTCCCACCTGGTCTCGTAGGCCCTGAGGCACCAGGTAGTTCACCAACCATTGAGACACTCTATCGGTCCTCTCAGGGGAGGCTGCTATTAGGAGGAAGACAGACAGGGCGCCAAAGAATAAGAGACTCATGAAGGGCAAGAGTTGCCGCAGGAACGGATTAGCCGGCACCACAGGTAGGACAACGAAGACGAAGGCTAGCATGGTGATGCCAGCGAAGATGCGCTCCACCCCAATGGTAGCCAAGCTGGCACTGGCGCTGACCTCCTCTTTTCTCTTCAGTACATAAGCGCGGATCAGCTCTCCAGCTCTAAAGGGGAAGATGTTGTTGCCCATGTACCCAATGGTCACCACGGGAAAGAGAGAACGTATGGGGACCCTTTTCACAGGGCGTAAGAGATAGTGCCAGCGATAGGTACGCAGCCACACGGCACCGAAATATACGATAACGCCAGGGATGAGCCACCAATAATTGGCCTCTCGCAAGCCCTGCCAGATTTCCTCCAACCTTTGGCCTTTAAGCGCATAGAAAAGGAAGAGGGCGCTGATGACGACCCCCAACCAGAATCTCCATCTCCTCTGCATGGCTTTCTAATGTTACTGTAAAATCAACGAAAAAGCCAACATCGTCATCAAGCAGGCGGTTGCGTTACCTGTAATCTCGACGATTGGCTGTCTTCACAACTTCAGTTGCGACATCATCGAAGGATAGCAGTGACGAAGCACACCGGAAAGTACTGAGTGCTAGACGGAATTGCACGCCTGCTGTGCTTTTGGCCTGCTTAGCTCGACCATAGCCTAAGATTGGTCCTTATCTCAACAATGCTCACGCAATAAACCTCCAAATCCAGGAGAAGGTTTGACCAACCTATGACCTGATTTGGACCGAATTTCGACTTTGACATGATACACTGGAAATGGTATCATAAATGTTGCGCAATCCAAAGAGCAGGGATTGATTCCTAGAGAGGAACATGGCACCTCATCCACCATCCGACTTCGCAATCACCGGATCCTCAATGCTTAATGAGCCACATTTAATAACTTCGCTTGGGAGGAGATACTATCATGAAATTCAAACTACTATCGGATAGCGACATGAAAGCCATCGATGCTTTAAAAGAGTCCCATGGTGGAGCCAAGGGGATAGCTGAGACCATCGAGAAGATGAGGGATTTGGAGACCAGGAAGAAGATCCTCGCCGAAACGGAGTACGGTGCGATGATCGAGGAAGCAGGGGAACTGGTCAAGAGATTCCCCAAAGTAGAGGATTTCGAGGAGGCGAACCGCATCTCCTACAAGGAGAGTATGGGAACAGCCACGTCTCAAGTCTCAGGCTTCCAGGGGGCAAGGGTTACTCACCGCTGCATGCAGCGAATCGCCGAGAGCGCTTCCAGCGACCTACCGGTGTTTGTGCCCGCTGAGATGATCTCTGTCGTAGCTCTGACCGAAGACTATGTGCACAGCGGCAACCTGATGGCCACCCTCGCCATGGCGGAGAACATCATGAAGGTCGATCGGTTCTGCACCACCAATTTGATCGGGATCCCCCTGCCCCAGAATAGGTTCAAAGACCTAGAGAAGGTGACAGAGGTGAAATTTGACAACGAGCCTGCGGGCGATGGCCTGGTCAAACTGGTACTGGCAAACCAGGGGACCTTCTTCGGCAACTTTGGGGGGATCGAGGTCGCAAATGATAACCACCTGGTATACCTTGACGGCATAACGCGCGCTGCCAAGACTACCGGCGCCAATTTTTTCCTAAATCCAAGTTGGAGCACCATCATCGCCATCTGCTACTACGGGCGGGACATCCCCAATCTCTATATCAAGATCTCAATGATGTTATCCACCCAGAACCTGATGCAGTTCAGGATGCTTTTGAATATCATGAATGAGTACCTAAGAGACGACATGACCAGCCCCATCCGGGAGATCAACATCGGCAACGGCGTGTCGGCGGAGAATTTCATAAAATGTAGCAGCGAGCTTGAAGAGAGCGGCATTAGAGGGGTAAGCCTCGCCGCCCATATCCTGATCAATCCCGATCTGGGGAGGGCTGACTTTAACTGGTTTAATGAGTCAATAAAGGTCCTCGAAAATGGCCGCAACCTGACCTACAAATACGAGAGCGATGGCCAGGGCAGGGAACTAGACACGATGGAAGCCTATTTCCTCTCGGACGAGGAGAGGAAGGCCAATGCCCTGAAGATTGGAGATGTCATCTACTACAAGACCTTGCAGTGTACGAAGGATGGCATGGAATATATGAAGAGAGGCATCCCGGTCGACTTCGCCGAGAGCTCTCACAGATGAGCAAAGCGATGGGTCGCCAACTATCTTCTGTCTGGCGACCGCTTGAGGGCCGCGTTCATCTGGCACAATATGAGGCAGTAGTGGCTAGGTGCTGGTCCCTACGATCTGGATTTTGGCCATCTCAGTGGTTGGAATATCTATTGGAGGAGGAACGTCCCAACGTTAGGCGGCTCCCGCCTTGCGCTGTCAGATAAGATACCAGCAAGGACAAGTCGAGAGAGAGGAAGAGCCCCAAAACCTAGCCTCTAGAACGTTGTCCCTATATGGGTAGAGGAGTAAGAGATGAGAGAAAAAGCATTCCGTCCGGGCGGTGTTAGCCCTGCGCTGGTCACTCCCTTCACCCGAGACGATAAGATAGATGAAGAGGCGCTGCGCAACTTATTGCGCTTCGTCCTGCCCCACATAGATGGCGTGGTCCCTTGCGGCACCACTGGTGAATTTGTCAATATGTCGCATGCCGAGCGCCGGCAAGTCTTGGAGATCTGCATAGATGAAGTGGGGAATGAGGTGCCTGTCATCGCGGGCACCGGCGCGGCCTCTACCCGCGAGGCGATCCACTTGGCTCGCCATGCTCAAGAAGCCGGGGCGGCCGCCTGCCTAGTGGTTACACCCTATTTCCTTCACCCGTCCGATAAAGGCATCTACCAGCATTTCTATGAGGTGGCCAAAGCGGTGGACCTGCCCATCATGATGTACAACATCCCTCAGACCGTCGATGCCTATATACCACGCCAGGTCCTGGAAGACCTGAGCGAGATCGACAACATTGTGGGTCTCAAGGACTCCTCCGGCGATCTGTCCTACACCATGGAGGTGCTGGAAATGACCCAAGGCCGCCTTGATGTGCTCGTCGGACATGACGAGGTCGTATTGCCGGCCCTGGCGGGTGGTTGCTGCGGTATGATCCTGGCCAGTGCCCAGGTCTTCCCCGAGATATGGCAAGAAGTGCTGCGCAAGATGCAGGAGGGTGATCTGCAAGGGGCTCGCCAACTGCAGATGAAGGTGCAGAAACTTGCCCGCATTTTCGTCCGTCATGGCGGCGGAGTAGCTGTGAAGGCAGCCCTGAACATGATGGGCGTCAATGTGGGGCGTCCGCGACGTCCCCTCAAGCCGGTCGGTGGAGCTATGATCCATGAGACTCGAGCCGAGATTCAACTCGAGTTGGAGAAGCTGGGCAAGATCGAGCCTCAAGAGATGACTTGGACGATGCCTGAAGGCGCCCCGGAAAGCAGGTTCAGCGACATTGGCATGACGGCCGAGATGATCAACGGAACCAATATCATGCTGGGAAGCGCTACCGAGGGAGATGATCCAGAGAAAGCCGCCATAGACCTGATCGTGGGCCCGAAGAACGGCCCTGTGGGTGAAGCCTACGCCAGGCAGTTGACCCATCCCCGTCATGGCCATGAAGCATTGACCACTATCGCCGAGCCCAACTTGACGGTCAAGCCCTCGACGCTCATCCTGCCGACCATCGAACTGAAGAACCTGCGGCAGGCCAGTATGGTATATGGCCCTACACAGGCAGCGGTAGCCAAGGCGATCCTGGACAACATAGAGCGGGAGATTATCCCTGCTGAAGCTCTGGATACGCAGGTCATGATCGCCAAGGCCACCATTCACCCCAGGGCCCTGGACCGACACCAGTTGTACGCCAACGTCTATGGAGCTATGGACATGGCGATAAAGATGGCATATCGAGAGTAACTAGGAGGTAGCATGAGAGAGTGTAAAGTGGAAGAGAACAAAGCGGGCTGCGCTTGCACCTACGAGCCTTGCAGCCGCAAGGGCATCTGCTGTGAGTGCCTGAAGTATCACTGGGGTCACGGCGAACTGCCAGGCTGTGTCTTCCCCCCTGAGGTGGAGAGAACCTATGATCGCTCCATCGCGAGGTTCATAGCCACGCAAAGTCGTCGTTAGTCTGGAAAGTTCGTTAAAGGTTTTAGCGCGTGGCTTGACCGATCCCATATAGCCCGCAGGAGGCGATCGATATGGCTAGTAAACCAGATTGGCTGAAAGGTATAATGCCGGCACTGGTTACCCCTTTCACCGCTGAGGAAGAGATAGACGAGGAGGCAATGCGTCGCCTCATACGCCATGTATTGCCCCATGTGAATGCTGTGGTGCCGGTGGGCACGACGGGGGAGTTTGTGTATCTCTTGGAGGATGAGAAGCGACGCGTCATTGACATCACCATCAATGAGGTGGCGGGCCGGGTGCCTGTCATCGCCGGTACAGGCTGCTCAAGCACTAGAGATACCGTGGCCCTGACGGAGTTTGCCAAGGATGCCGGGGCTGACGCCGCTCTGGTGGTAGCTCCCTTTTACTTCAAGCCCACCTTCAACGAAGTGTACGAGCATTACGAGGCGGTGTCCAAGGTGGGCTTGCCTATCATCCTCTACAACATCCCTCAAACTGCAGGCACCCACTACAGGTGGTGGACGGCCGAGGGCATGGCCTATTTGGACAACGTGGTGGGCATCAAGGACTCCAGCGGCGATGTACCCTTCCTCATGGCCCTCTTCGAGAAGACTAAGGGCCAGATCGCCATCATCTGTGGCCATGACGAGATAGTGATGGCCGCCCTGGCCGCCGGGGTCGATGGCGCGATCCTGGCCACCGCTAACCTGATACCTGACATCTGGCAGGAGATCTATAGTTATGTAAAGCAAGGCAGGCTCGAAGAGGCTCAGGAGCGGCAACGGGATATCCAGCGACTGGTGCGTATTGTCGCCCGTTGCGGTTCCACCCAGGCCACCAAGGAGGGGCTACGCACGATGGGCATCATGGTTGGGAACTCCCGCCACCCCATCATGCCAGGAGGCGCCTTCCGGCGAGAGGATTACGAGGAGTTGCGCCTGCAACTGGAGGAAGTGGGAAAAATCCCGCCGCGAGAGGTCGAATATGACCTAGGCAGAAGCAAGAAGGTGGAGAGCGCGGTGCCCGCTACACCCCAGACCCCCCGCCTGGTGAGGGATTTCACCATGCTGGTGGGCGAAGGATATGCTGGTCCACCTGATTTCGAGATCGCCCACGTGGACCTGCTCATAGGACTCAAGAACGGCCCAGTGGGCAAGGCGTTTGAGGAGGCACTGAGCAGGCCCAAGCCTGATGACCCCTCGGGCAAAGACCTGACGGAGTTGAAGATAATCTACGAGCGACCGCGCACCTTGCTAGTGCCGACAGTCACCGTGCGTACCAAGAAGCAGGCACGACACATCTACGAGAACGCGGTCGAGGGTATGGTCATGGCCATCGAGTCCAGCCTGGCTGACGGCTTTCTGCCCGAGGAGGCCTTGGACGACCTGGTGATGATCGCCAACGCTTTCGTTCACCCCTCCGCAGCCAACCGTCGCCGCATAGCTATCAACAACTATAAGGCTATGCGAGCGGCCATCCGCAAGGCCATCGAAGGCCGACCCTCTGTGGAGGAATTGCTGCATGAGAAGGAAGCCGCACGCCATCCGCTGCGCTATGCGCCCTGATCTTGCGCAGACAATGAGGGGTTCTAGAGAGAGTAAAAGCTCACCGGTGGCGAACCGCGTCCGTACATTTCCAAGTTAGCCGACCTGAGCCCACCCAATGTCGGCTGCAGCGATGACCATTCAAGCAGAGTTAGGAGGCCAAAATGAAAAGGCTTGTTTTGTTGTTCCTTTGTGTGACTTTCCTTGATTATGCTGTGAGTGGCTGTGGGCCAGGCCCATCGCCCACTCCCGCCCCTCTAGAGCCCACACCGACATCTGCACCGCCTGCCGTGACACCTGCGGCGCCGGAGGAGGTACCCGGAGTTGCACTGCAGATCTCCAGCAGCGCCTTTGAGCCCGGCGGAGAGATTCCCACACAATACACTTGCCAAGGCGCAAACCTATCTCCGCCGCTTAGGTGGTCAGGAGTACCTGAAGGGACACAAAGCCTGGCTCTGCTCGTTGACGACCCCGACTCTCGACCGCCGGGCTTCGTGCACTGGGTTATCTACAACATCCCTCCCACCGCTACCGACTTGCCCGAAGGCGTACCTCCAGACGCTACCCTGGCTGACGGTACGTTGCAGGGAAGCAACGACTTCGCCAAATATCCAGGAGGGACCTTCCCCGGTGGGGCTACCATCAACCAGGTTGGCTATGACGGTCCTTGCCCGCCAAATCCGCACCGGTATGTTTTCACCCTCTATACTCTCGACAGCCTCCTCGATCTACCAGCGGAGGCAACCATGGCCCAAGTCTTGGAAGCGATGGAGGGACATATTCTAGCCCAGGCACAGTTGTCAGGATTATACTCTCCAGCGCAATGATAGCTCCAACGGCTATATGCCGATCGGGTGGCCGTCCTCCACCACTGGAAAAGCCAGATTCAGACCATATCCGCTGTGTCGATGAAACTGCTTGCCACCTCTCGGTCGGCTGGAAGCCGCTGTCACAGCCGGTGGTCTTTCGACCGCACCCTGGACCTTTGAGAGTAAGCATGAGCGTCTGGAGAATAGAACTCTACGCTATCCCGGCGATCGAGCCCAATTCAAAGCCTTCGCCCAACTCGGCCTCTTGGAAGTTGAGTCGGTACAGCTTGGCGACGTTGCCATCCCGGTGGAACTGGCAGTGCCGGGGCCAACCACGGCCAAACAGGCACTGCGCAGAGGTTTTACCATCGAAGAACGTGTCGTCTTGCTGGAATAGGAGATCGACTCTCGTTTCCTGAGTCCTGCGCTGGCCTCCGGGTCGGAGACTGAGCCAGTGCGAAAGGGTAGATGCAAGAGCAGGGGATGTTCGAAACGGCGGTGGGAGCTTAAGATGAATCGAGAGAATCTCGCGGCGCTGGTGCATGTACTGACTTGGCTCGCGGTGATTGCTATTGGCCTGGCCACAAGAATCGACATCCCTCTCCCAACAGCGGTGGTGAAGATCTTGGGCTGGCTGATCTTTCTCCTTGGGATGTTTGTGTTTGCGTGGGCGGCGTTCTACCTCAGGAGGGCCTTCTTCGGCAATGTGGAACCCGTCTCCGACAAGTTGATAACAACTGGACCGTATAGATTTGTCCGTCACCCACTCTATCTGGGTATGATCATCTCAACCGTCGGGCTGATCGTGGGGCTGAAGAGCATATGGGGGCTGGTGGGGGTTGTCGTGCTCTTCATTCCCACTGCAATCTACCGAGCTAAGCTTGAGGAAGGCGCCATGGCTCTGAGGTTTGGTAAGGAATGGGATGAATACGTCAAGAGGACCTGTTTCATGTTTCCGCCGATATATTAGCTCGCAGCCCTCAGTCCACCAGTGACTGAACGTGATCTACCAGCCCGACATCCATGGTCTTCCCTAAGCACGTCGCATTATCCTCGCAGGTGAGAGCCCCCTACCAAAATTTGACAGAAGGCCAGTTTTTTGGTATCATTATAATAGAATTAGCACTCTCCATGTCAGAGTGCTAATTCCGTGCATAGGGACATGAGTCCCCTGTAGGGGTATACATAATGGAGCAGCTGAGCGAGAGACAGGAAAGAATCCTGAGCTTCATCGTTCGGGAGTACATAGACACAGCCACACCGGTGAGCTCCAAGATAACGGTGCAAAGAGAAGATTTGGGGATTAGTTCGGCAACAGTCCGTAGCGAGATGGCTCATCTGGAAATGCTGGGCTATCTGACGCATCCGCATACCTCTGCGGGTCGCATACCGACCCCCAGGGGTTATCGCTATTTCGTCGAATACCTGATGAAAGAGACAACGTTGCCTGTGAGCGAGCAGCGCATGATCGAGCATCAGTTCCATCAGGTCGATATGGAACTGGAGCAGTGGATAAAGCTGGCTGGGGCCATACTGGCCAGCAGGGCCAACACGACATCATTGGTGACTGCACCTAGAGCGCGGCGCTCTCGGTTCAAGCGGTTGGAGTTGGTTCCGATGAGCGATACCATCACCCTTCTGCTGTTGGTACTGCAGGAGGGAACGATCAGACGACGCATCGTATATCTTGAGGTTGTGCAGTCACCAGAGGCGCTGAGTAGGCTGGCCGACGAATTAAACACTCTGCTGTCTGATCTTGATAGCGAGGAAGTTCGAGCTAAGTCTTCGCAGTTGAAGCCTGTTCAGAAAGAGGTGGGCAAGCATGTCGCTGAGTTGATGGACGATGTGGACTTGCAACAAAGCCCTGAGTTGTACAGATGCGGCCTCGCTCACATCTTGAGGCAGCCGGAGTTCGCCGAGACTGGACAGATAGAAAGAGTGGTGGATATTCTTGAGTATCCAGGCTATTTGGAGTCCATCCTGACTCAGATCGGCCTTTCTAAGGGCGGAATCCAGATAATCATCGGGGGCGAGGATCGCTGGCCCCGAATAAGCGATTTCAGCCTCGTAGTGGCCCGCTATGGACTCGTCCGTCAGATTACCGGGGTGGTGGGAATCATGGGGCCGATACGCATGCCCTATGCCAGGAACATACCGATGGTCAGCTATATGGCTGATCTGATGAGCAGATTAGTAAAAGGCTGGTATGGTCCGTAGCCGACCATTGACTACGCATTGATATGGAGGTGAGACAGCAGTTGGGAGAGAAAGGAATTGACGAAAGCCTCAAAGAGGCAGCGCTCAAAGAAGAGAAACTAGACGAATCGGAGAAGCTGCAGGAGGAACTAGAGAAGGCAAAGCAGGAGATAGCAGAATATCTGGAGCAGTTGCAGCGCTCCCAGGCAGAGTTTGCCAACTATAAGAAGCGTAACGAGCGGGAGCGAGAGGATTTTATCAAGCTCGCGAATGCCGCATTAATTTCCAAGTTGCTGCCGGTCCTTGATGATTGCGAACGGGCCTTGAAAACAGTGCCCGACAACCTACGTAGCTTAACCTGGGTTGAGGGTATCTTCCTCATCGAGCGCAGGCTGCGTGCGCTCCTGGAGCAGGAGGGCTTGACTGAGATCGAAGCTGTAGGACAGAAGTTCGATCCAGAACTACATCATGCCGCGGTCCGTGAGGAAACGACGAAATATGAAGAGGACGAGATCATCAGCGAATTGCAGAAAGGGTATAAACTGAACGACAAAGTGCTGCGACCTACAATGGTGAAAGTAGCAGCTAGACCAAGTGAGAAAACTAACGAAGAAAGTAAGTAAGGAGGACAACCATGGCTAAGATTATAGGTATTGATCTGGGAACTACTAACTCTGCGGTGGGAGTGATGGAGGCGGGAGAACCGACGATCATCTCCAGTTCTGAGGGTGGACGACTTACCCCTTCAGTGGTGGCCGTATCGAAATCAGGAGAACGTTTGGTGGGTACGGTGGCCAAGCGACAGGCCGTCACCAACCCCGACAATACTATATTCTCCATCAAGAGGCTGATGGGACGCAAGTACGGCGACCCTGTGGTGAAACGTGATATCGAGCTATTGCCCTACAAAATCACTGAAGCACCTAATGGGGACGCGAGGGTCGTTATGGGCAGTAAAGAACATTCTCCACCCGAGATATCGGCTTTCATTTTGCAGAAACTTAAGGCGGATGCGGAAGCTTATCTAGGCGAGACGGTCACTCAGGCGGTGATAACCGTGCCTGCGTATTTCAACGATTCGCAGCGGCAGGCCACAAAGGATGCTGGCCGTATAGCCGGCCTGGAGGTGCTACGTATCATCAACGAGCCGACTGCCTCCGCTCTCGCCTATGGCCTGGCCAAGGAGAAGGATGAGAAAGTTGCCGTCTACGACCTGGGAGGAGGCACCTTTGACATCTCTATTCTGGAGATAGAAGCAGGGGAACCCCCGGTATTCGAGGTGCTGTCGACTAATGGCGATACCCATTTGGGTGGTGACGACTTCGACCAGCGCATCATCGATTGGGTGGCCGACGAGTTTAGGAAGGAACAAGGTATTGACCTCCGTGAGGATCGCATGGCCCTTCAGCGCCTGAAAGAGGCGGGTGAGAAGGCCAAGGTGGAACTCTCCACAGTGATGCAAGCGGAGATCAATTTGCCCTTCATCACTGCCGATGCCAGCGGTCCGAAGCATTTGACGATGACCTTGACCAGGGCTAAGCTGGAGCAGCTGGTAGGCGACCTCATCGAGAAGACGATGCCTCCCTGCCGACAGGCCTTGGAGGATGCCAAGCTGACCCCGGCGGACATCGACGAAGTCATCCTGGTTGGTGGACAGACTCGCATGCCAGCCGTGCAAGAGGCAATAAAGAAGTTCTTCGGCAAAGAGCCTCATAAGGGGGTCAACCCTGATGAGGTGGTAGCGCTGGGCGCTGCCATTCAGGCCGGGGTACTGGGCGGTGAGGTGAAGGATGTGCTGCTCCTCGATGTCACCCCCTTAACCTTGGGCATCGAAACCCTAGGCGGGGTGGCAACTCCGTTAGTGGCTCGCAACACCACCATCCCATACCGCACTGCGCAGATCTTCTCCACAGCGGCTGATGGGCAGACCAGTGTGGAAGTTCATGTGGTGCAGGGAGAGCGCCCTATGGCAGCGGATAATAAGACGCTGGGACGCTTCATCCTTGACGGCGTACCACCTGCCCCCAGAGGAGTCCCTCAAATAGAGGTATCTTTCGACATAGACTCCAACGGTATCCTGAACGTCTCAGCCCAGGACAAGGCCACCGGACGCGAGCAACACATCACAATTACGGCCTCCAGCGGCCTGAATGAGGAAGAGATCCAGCGCATGGTAAGCGACGCCAAGGACCACGAGGCCGAGGACCGCAGGCGGAAAGAGGAAATTGAAGCCCGGAACCACGCCGACCAGGTGGCGTACGCCGCGGACAAGACGCTGCGTGATTTGGGCGACAAGGTGCCAGCGGACGTGCGGAGTGATGTGGAAGCCAAAGCTGCTGCGGTACGAGAGGCGCTCAAAGGTCAGGACATAGATCTTATTCGACGCAAGACTCAAGAGTTGAGCGATGCGATGCAAAGAATTGGAGCCACCATGTACGAGCAGCCTGGTGCCGACACGCCACCGCCTCCTGGTGGTGAAGGCGGCCCGTCAGGTCCCGAGGAAGAAGGCACTGTCGAGGGCGAGTTCCGAGAGGTATAACACCAGAAATCGAGGGGCAGGGACTGCGGTTCCTGCCCCTTCCTTGCTTTCCGTGCCAGAATGAGTTAAACTAGGCTAGCTCATTGGATAGCCAACGGGTTCGCCGCTTATGACTCCAAAGAGAGATTACTACGAGATTCTCGGCGTCAGCCGCTCAGCCAGCGACGCGGAGATCAAGCGGGCCTATCACCGACTAGCCCGCCAACATCATCCTGACCTCAACAAGGATCCAGCGTCCGAAGAGCGCTTCAAGGAGATCAATGAGGCGTATGAGATTCTGGGTGACCGGAGAAAGCGAGCCGAGTATGATCGCTGGGGCCATGTTGGACCTGGAGGAGGCTTCACTACCGATTTCGGAGGCTTCGGTTTCGGCGACATCTTTGAGGATCTCTTCGGCTTTGGAGGGATGCGGACCGCTGCCAGACGAGCCCCCCAGAGAGGCGCCGACCTACGGTATAACCTGACCCTCACCTTCGAGGAAGCGGCCTTCGGTTGTGAGAAGGGGATTGAAGTTACCAGACTGGATACCTGTCCTTTCTGCCGTGGCAGTGGTTCGGAACCGGGCACCGCACCGATTCGCTGTCCCCAGTGCCACGGCACGGGAGAGGTACGACGCGTCAGGCAATCTATCTTCGGCTCTTTCGTCAATGTCACTACCTGTGGACGCTGCGGGGGAGA
>JBFFDV010000026.1:0-15604 GCA_041559215.1 Anaerolineae bacterium
AGGCAGGGCAGTCCTGCGTGGGGGATCATTTCGCCTGGTTCGTGGAACATGCCGCTCCGCCAGAATACCATGAGGAGGCGAGCAGACGCGGCTGGGATCTACACCGGCTCTTGGAGGAGAAAGCAGCCAAGTTGAAGCCAGGCGAGAGCGGACTCCTGGCCCTCGACTGGTGGAACGGTAACCGCTCCATCTTGGTGGACGTGGACCTGGCGGGGATGCTTCTGGGTGCTACCCTGGCCACCAGAGCTGAGGAGATTTACCGTGCCCTCATCGAGGCTACAGCCCACGGCACGCGCATCATCATCGAAACCTTCGAGAAGAGCGGAGTCGCGGTGGATGAACTGGTGGCTTGCGGAGGCTTGCCGGAGAGGAACAGGCTCCTGATGCAGATCTACTCCGATGTCACAGGGCGCGAGATCAAGGTTGCGGCATCTACTCAGACCCCTGCTCTGGGCTCAGCGATGCATGGGGCAGTGGCAGCGGGGAAAGGTGCAGGCGGGTACGAACACATCTTTGAAGCCGCCAAACAGATGGCTTATCTAAAGGACGAAACGTACCGCCCAATCCCGGAGCAGCAGGCGGTGTACGATCGACTCTACAGGGAGTACATCCGCTTGCACGACTACTTCGGCCGGGGCGAGAACGACGTAATGAAGGTACTCAAGGGGATGAAGGCTGAAGCCCTTGGGAAGAAGAGGTGAGGAGACGATGCTGGAAGGACCAAGGGAGGAGGTCTGGAAACTCAACCTGGAGTTACCAAAGCACAATCTAGTGGTCTGGACTAGTGGGAACGTCAGCGGGAGAGATTTCGAAAGCGGGCTAGTAGTGATAAAGCCTAGCGGGGTGCCCTACGAAGAGCTCACTCCTCATGATCTGGTGATAGTGGACCTCGATGGGCAAGTGGTGGAAGGCGATCTTGAGCCTTCGGTGGACACAGCCACCCATCTATACATCTATCGCCATCGGCCCGACGTGGGAGGTGTGGTGCACACTCACTCACCGTACGCCACCAGTTTCGCTGCCGTGGGGCGTCCCATCCCCGTCTGTCTAACAGCGATCGCTGATGAGTTTGGAGGGCCGATCCCCGTGGGTGCCTATGCCAAGATCGGAGGCGAAGAAATCGGGCGCGAAATAGTTCGCTCCATCGGCGAGTCGCCCGCGATCCTCATGAAAAACCACGGCGTTTTCACCGTGGGTCCCACCCCCCAGGCTGCCGTCAAGGCGGCGGTGATGGTGGAGGATGCAGCGAAGACCGTGCATCTGGCTCTTCTTCTGGGGAAGCCAGATCTTATCCCTGATGAGGAGGTGGCCCGTGCTCATCGCCGGTACGTGGAGAAGTACGGCCAGGATCGCTCCAGGGACAAGGGAGGAAATCATCCTCCGACAGGCCATATGTAGGCGCACCTCCCTTTCGCGGTCGCAGACCCCTCCCTTGTCCAGCCAGGCAAGTACTCCACACCTGGCTTCCCAAGCGCCAAGACGAGAATAGCTGGGAGTTCTATGGTGAGTGATGACAAGACTACAAGGCACCTGCCGGCCAGTGCACTAGAGCCAGGGACTGAGTTAGATCGAACCGTTGTCAAGACCATCAGAGCCCTAGCCATGGACGCAGTGCAAAAGGCTAACTCTGGTCACCCCGGCATGCCCATGGGGATGGCCGAGGCGGCCTATGTACTGTGGAGCCGGTTCTTGAAACACAACCCCTCCAATCCCCATTGGCCGGACCGCGACCGCTTCGTCCTTTCTGCGGGACACGGGTCAATGCTACTGTACAGTCTACTCCATCTGTCCGGATATGATCTTCGCATGAGCCACTTGAAAAGTTTTAGACAATGGGGAAGCATCACCCCGGGTCACCCGGAATATGGCTTGACGCCAGGCGTGGAGACGACTAGCGGCCCGCTGGGACAGGGGTTCGCCAATGGAGTAGGTATGGCCATCGCGGAGCGCTTCTTGGCGCAATTATTCAACCGCCATGACTATCGCATCGTAGATCACTGTACCTATGGCATCGTCAGTGATGGGGACCTGATGGAGGGCATCTCCCATGAAGCCGCATCCATAGCCGGTCACCTGGGCTTGGGCAAGCTAGTCTACCTCTACGACGACAACGGAATCTCCATAGAAGGGAGTACGGCCCTCACCTTCACCGAGGATGTGACCAAAAGGTTCGAAGCCTACGGATGGTTAGTTTTGGAGGTGGATGGTCACAATATGCAAGCCGTTGCTGAAGCCTTGCGGTCGGCTCAAAGAGAAATTGAGCGCCCCACGTTGATACGGTGTCACACTCACATAGCCAAGGGTAGCCCGAATAAACAGGATACGGCTGCCGCTCACGGCGCGCCCTTGGGCCAGGAGGAGGTCCGTCTTACAAAGGAGCAAATGGGCTGGCCCCTTGAGCCCACATTTGTAGTACCTCAGGAAGTCTATGACTACTTCGAAGAACGAAGAGTCGCCTGGGCGAAAGAGGAGGCAAAGTGGCAGAGGCTCTTCTCGGAATACTCCTCCGCATACCCTGATCTGGCAGACCTTTGGACGCAAGTAAAGGCTGGCCAACTGCCAGAAGGCTGGGCAGATTATCTGCCAGAATTCGAGGCTGGCGATCAAATAGCCACCCGCTCAGCCTCTGGAAAGGTGCTCAACGCCATAGCCCCTCATCTGCCGACCTTGATAGGGGGCTCGGCCGACCTGGCCCCCTCCACTAAGACCTATCTGACGAGCTATGGCTCGATCAGCAAGAGCGATTTCGGCGGCCGCAACCTCCATTTCGGCGTAAGAGAGCATGCTATGGGCGGCATCCTCAACGGTCTGGCCTTACATGGGGGAATCATTCCTTACGGAGGCACCTTTCTTGTCTTCTCTGACTACATGCGACCCAGCATCCGCCTAGCGGCCATGATGCATCTACCAGTCATCTATGTCTTCACCCATGACAGCATCTTCGTGGGCGAGGATGGCCCCACCCACCAGCCGGTGGAACAGTTGGCCGCCCTACGAGCGATACCAGGCCTAGTGGTCATCAGGCCAGCGGATGCCAACGAGACAGCCGTGGCTTGGAGGGTGGCCTTGGAGAGAAGAGGCCCAGTGGCCCTGTTGCTCACCAGGCAAAGATTGCCAGTGTTGGATCGCTCGAACCTGGGGGATGTGGAGGGAGTGGCTCAGGGCGCCTATATCCTGAGTGGCAGCGAACTCGAAGCACCTGAACTGCTCATATTCGCGAGCGGGTCGGAGGTACACCTGGCCGTCGGAGCGGCTAGCGAATTGGCTAAGAAAGGGACAAGCGCAAGGGTCGTGAGCTTCCCTAGTTGGGAGCTATTCGAGGAGCAGCCGCAATCCTACAAGGAGGGCGTGCTGCCCACCTCGGTCCCACTCCGAATAGGGATCGAGGCTGGCGTCGAGCAGGGCTGGGAGAAGTACCTCGGGTCTCAGGGTCAGATGATCAGCATTGATCGATTTGGGGCCTCAGCGCCCTATGAGGTTCTGGCCAAGCAGTACGGCCTCACGATCTCCGATCTTGTCTCCAAGGCCGAGGCAATGTTGAGCACCTCCGAAGCGGCGATGGGGGGATCTAGGCACTTGGTGGCGCAGTCGCCAACGATAGCACAGTGAGGATAATTGTGTGTTTCGAGGAGGGTCAGATACGGATCGCAGTGCTGCGGACTCGGTTGCTCTTGATCACCTAAAATGCCCGTTACAAAGTCAGAAACTGGCTGGAAGAGCGTTCCTAGACCTGATGTCTCCCTTTTGGCAAAAAGCGGCCATCCACCTAGATATGGATGGCCGCTCGGCATATTACACGTAGCATGGCAGCTAAAGCGCGCGAAGGAATTCCGGTCGCAGAACCGACTCTCCCTCCGCCAAAGCGCGATCGATGGTGAGCAAAAGCCGTTCTTTGTCCTGGGGTAGCGTTCCCGCCAGTGGCAAGTAGTTGGAGGCATGATTGGTCCTGAAAACGCAGTTGGACACCACATCTATGTGCTCGATAATAACCCTCATCTCCTTGAGCATCTCCAAGGGCTCAGGAACCACGACTTCGCCAGCGGTGACTAGGCGGTGAAGCTCCGTCCCTGGCACCACCATTAAGGTGAGTAACGAGAAGTATGCAGGGTTCATGGCGCTCACCGCCCGGCCCGTGTCCACAGCGTGTTCCAGCCACAAATCCACACCGCCCAACCCCAATATGCCGATGGCTGAGACGGTAAGACCCGCATCTTGGGCCTTCCTGACCGCCTGGATCATCTCCTCTGCGGTGGCACCCTTCTTGGCTCTACGAAGCACCTCGTCATTTCCGCTCTCCAACCCGAGGTAGATGATGGAGAGCTTCCTATCCAGCAGTTCCTTCAGCTCCTCCTCGCTCTTGCGCAGGATGTCCTGAGCGTTGCCATAGATCGCAATCCTCTCCAGTTCGGGGAACGCCTCAGCCAAAGCATCCAAGATGGGTAAGAGCCGCCGGTTGCTGAGGACCAAGGCGTTGCCATCGGCCAGGAATACGCGGCGAGTTCCAGGCATGTACGATCCAGCCATCTTGATGTCCCCCATCACCTCATTGGCCGGCCGGACCTCGAAAGGCTTGTCCAGATAGGTGCAGCAGAAGATGCACTCATTATGAGAGCAACCGTAGGTTACCTGGAGTATGTAGCTTCCCGCCTCGCTTGGTGGTCGAACAACGGTCCCGTAATATCGCATTTGGCCTCTCTCCAAAATCCATTCAACTCCTTAACATAGTATAGTCACGCGAACAGACGCTGTCAAATCTGCATAGCCACGGCGTTGCGGAGCAGAAGCCCGGGGAGCATGAGGGGTGTTCCTTCGATCCTTCGACCACTCTCCCTTCGACTGCGCTCAGGGCAGGCAGGACAAGCTTAGCTCAGGACAGGCCCCTCGTGCCCTTCGTAGCCCTGTATCTTGGGGCTTGTGCCCAAGCACTGGGCAAGCCCGGCGAGAAGAATCATCTTTGACAAAAGCAAAGAGCCCCCGATGGGGGCCCCTCGCTTTGCACCCTAGCTCATCCTCAGGAGGTGAGCCAGGGTGCTAATAGATTTACAATGGTCCATTGGCATCACCTCCTTTGCATAGAATGGCCAAACGAATATAGCAACGGATACCTTCATCCGAATTATGCAATAGAATCAACTTTTTGTCAAGTTGACTTCCTGACGAGAACTGAGGCCCCGAAGCGCGATTTGACCATTCTGAAGTTTTCTATTATAATAGGTTGTGACGCACTGCGTCATAAACCTGGCTCAATAGGTATATCCATAAGGAGGTTCAGAGAATGGCGAGAAAGAAAGAAGAAATCACAACGGAAGAAGAGGAAAAGGTCAGTCCCTTGCTGGCCTCACTACGCAAGGTGATGCTGGCCAGCATCGGGGCGGTAGCCATCGCCCAGGAAGAGGCCGAAGACCTGATCAACAGGCTGGTGGAGAGGGGCGAGATCGCCCGGGAAGAGGGCCGGAAGCTGATGCAGGACATGATGGCCAAGCGAAGAGAGAAAGTCGAGGATAGATTTGACACCCGAGTGCAGAGCGCCCTGCAAAAGATGAACGTGCCCACCAAAGACGATCTCAAAGCAGTGGAGAAGAAGCTCGACGAGCTGAACAAAAAGCTGGACAAGCTGGTCAAAGGATAGGGCTGATCCGTCGCCAAGGAGGGGATCTTCGTGATACTCTCCCAGCGCTTCCACCAGGGAAGGACCCGATTTGCGCCTGATTAAGAAATATCCCAACCGCAAGTTCTACGATACCGCGGATAAGCGGTACGTCTCCCTGCCAGACATCGCCTCACTGGTGAGGGAAGGAGAGGAAATCCGGGTCATAGACAACGAGAGCGGAGGGGAGATAACCACCCTTGTTCTGTCCCAGATTCTGCGAGAGCAGGAAAGAAAAGGAGAGTCCCTCCCTCAGTCTCTCCTCACAAGCCTGATCAGAAGAGGCGGTGGCGGGCTGAAGCAGTTGAGGAAGTCCTTTCAGGCCTCCCTGAAAGCACTCCAGGTTCTAGAAGACGAGGCGCAGGACAAAATAGACAGATTGGTAGAGAGGGGTGAGATCAGCCTCACCGAGGCCCAAGAACTGCGAGAAGAACTGCTGGACAGAGCCCGGCAGCGCCAGGCCATTCTGGAGGAGAGAATGCTCGAGGACATCGAAGCCTCTTTGATCCGTCTAAGGGTACCCACCAAATCAGACCTGGAAGGACTGGAAAGCAGACTAGAGGAGATAGAGACCAAGTTGGATTCACTGCTGGCTCGCTCCCAGACGGATATGTCCTGATCGGTTGGGCAGGGTGATGGCACTTTGCGCAAGTCTTGTCTGGCGGCGATTTGAAGAGCAAAGGCCTTGGGGAGGCCTCCCCCACATTGGGTCAGCATGGCCTCCTAGGGAGGCCTTGGTGGGCTGAGAGGGGATTCTGAGAGTTACTTCGGACCGAACCTATATCCTACGCCTCTGACCGTCTTGAGGTGTGCTGGACGACGAGGATTCTCTTCCAATTTCTTCCTCAGCCAGCAGACGTGCACGTCTAAGGTCCTCGTGTCATCCAGATAGTCGGTGTTCCACACTTCTTTCATCAAGGTCTTGCGACTCACAACGTGACCACTTCGACGCATCAGGACGTACAGCAAGCGGCATTCGATTTGCGTTAGGTGGTGGCTGCCCCTGCCGTTCTTCAGGATCCTCTTCTCTAGGTCCAGGGTATGGCCATCAACGCGGAGTGTCTTTCGAACTCTAGACAGTGAAGCCTTTCCCATAGCATTGAGCTCCCTATCATGACGACAACCTCTAGGGACGGCGGCATTCCCCTCCTCTGCGGATCATACCCGAGCGATGGGTTGCTGGATGAACATCAATATTATACCAGATGGTGCTCACGAAACACTCACCCGAACCTCGGTCGCTCTGCATCTCTCAGCCTCATCGAAACGCGAATCCCAGTCAGTGGGATATGGGAGGTTCACCCGCATGTGCGCACTGATATAGTTCCATCTGATAGTTGATATGAGCCTAGGGTCCCGTAGCGATCCTGCGTAAGCAGAGTACACATAGGTAGCAACCGAGTCGGCCCAATCTTCCAGTGCATTTAGCGGTTTCTCTCTGCATCTGAGCCAGTTTCTGCCAGGGTCGTACACCAAGGGGATTGGTAACTGACATGCAAACCCGCGGTACTTGCTACTGATAGCCCGCCTCAGCCCTCGAGATAAGCGAAAAAGCTGACGTATATCCCACATGTGGGCCAGTTCGTGCACCGTTTGCCATTTGAGTTCAGATAAACTGGTCCAGGGGACCCTTTCGAAATATACCACGCCTATTACAGGCAGAGCCACCGCCGCAAAGCGAGTCTTCCGGGGAAACTTGTAGATGGACAACACCCTTCTAAGCTCGCCTTTGAACCCGATGGGACCTCCCAGCAATGCCGCCAAGTCTTTCACCGCTTCAAGTACAGTCTCCAGCTCCTTCCGCTCCCATCTGCCAGGGTTCAGGACACGGATTCCGTACTGGCTGGCTACTTCTTGCAATTCGTCTGATGTGATGGCGCTTGGCAGGTCGTCCATGATTACGTTGGAAGAGATTCGAGGATGCTACGGCACAACTATCTTGAGTATATTCTACCTGCCCCGCTCTCGTCAAGTGGTTCGCGGCATCTCAACTGTAGCTCGCTGGGTAGCGATTTCCCCACTAGTCACGGTATGACAAAGAACTGTGGGCTGCCGCTGCTTCACAGACATAGTCCTTTCGTATTATTGTTCCCTCACAACAAGTTCATGAATGAAGCTACGCCCGACCAGTTCATGGAGAACCCGTAGCGCCCAACCCCCAGATTTCGGCTTTGGTCGCCGTACTTGTCACCCCTCGTTTTGACCTTTACTACCAACGGTTGCCCCAGTTAGATAGAGAGTCCAACCCCGGATCGTCCACGCCATTTCCCCGGGCTTGCCCAGCGATTGGGCACAAGCCGGAATACATGAAGGAGGAATGAACGAAGAGGGGGCACCCTTCATCAGGTTCAGGGCAGGCCCCTCTTGCTGCCCTGGTTCGACAGGCTCACCACAGGGGGCTTTTGCTGCGCAACGCCTCCCCCAAGTTTTCCTTGACAAACGCAAGAAAGCGGAGTATAATAAATGAGTGAGCGCTCACTCATTTATGGATTGCGAGGTGGGAAGGATGTCCGAGCAAGATGACAGAGTAAGCAAAAGGGAGCAACTCAAGGAGCAGAGGGCAGCAGAGATCCTCGATGCCGCAGCGAGGGTCTTTGCCAAGAAAGGGTACCAGAGGGCCACCACGAGGGAAATCGCCGCAGAGGCAGACGTGGCCGAAGGCACCATCTACAACTACTTCGAGAGGAAGCGAGATCTCCTGATCGCCATGGCCTCTCGTCTAGCCATGGAGTCTCTGGAACAGATCAAAGCCCTACCTCCAGTGGAGGATGAGCGAGAATATGTGGCGGCCATAGTCACCAGTCGTTTCGAGTTGTTCCTGGAGAACATAGACCTGGCTCGAGCACTGATGCTCGAGATGCTGGTGAATGATGACCTTCGCCAGGACTACATGAATGAGGTGCTCTCCCCAGCCATATCCTTTCTGGGAGAATACATCAGAAGCAGAACAGAAGCCGCCGCTTTCAGGAAGGTGGAACCCGAGATCGTAGCCCAAGCCATGATCGGCGGAGTGATGTCTTTTGGCCTCCTTTGGTTACAGCAAGGGGAGCTGAACAAACGATCGCTGGAAGAGTATGCCTCGGAAGTGGTAGGGCTTTTCCTGGATGGACTGCGGGTTCGCCCTCAAGAGGAGACGCGCGCTCAGCCATGATCAAGCGCACTATGGCCATTACCCGGAAAGAGATACTTCACATCGTGCGGGACCCTCGAACTCTCACCATTATGTTCCTGATGCCGGTCATTCAGTTGATACTGCTGGGCTACACTGCCACCACGGACGTGGAACATCTGGCTACGGCGGTTCTGGATCAGGATCATACCCTCCAAAGCCGCGAACTCGTTGACGCCTACCGTGCCTCGAACTACTTCGACATCCTCTACTATGTGCGCAGCGAGGAAGAGCTAGGTCGATTGATAGATGGGGGACAGGCAAAGGCTGGTATCATTATCCCCACTGGCTACGGCGAAAGTCTTAGCGGCGAGAACCGGGCCTCCGTCGCTTTCATCATTGACGGTTCCATGCCTTCGGTGGCCACCACTGCCTTTAGCGCCGCCTACACCGTGGCTCAGGCCCAATCCACCGAATTGATCCAGAAGATCTACGGCATTAATGTCGAAGAGCAACCAGGCATTGATGTGCGTCCTCGAGTCTGGTACAACCCGGACATGAAGAGCGCAAGCTTCATGATCCCGGGACTCATGGCCATGATCCTGCAGATGGGGTCCAGCATCTTCACCGCCCTCTCAATCGCCCGCGAGAAGGAAGAGGGGACCATAGAGCAACTGATCGTGACCCCTCTGCGCTCAATTGAATTAATAGTAGGCAAAGTGATCCCTTATGTAATCATCAGCCTCTTCAACTTGATAGAGGTTTTGCTCATCGGCGTTTTCTGGTTCGGCGTTCCCATCAACGGCAATGTGCTCTTGCTACTGGCCCTGGGGCTCCTATCACTCCTGGTCTCCTTAGGGATAGGTCTCTTCAACTCCACCATCGCCAATACACAGCAGGAAGCGATGTTCCTCACCTTCTTTCTGATGTTGCCCTTCATCTTCCTCTCTGGCTTTTTCTTCCCCCTGGAAGCCATGCCCCAGATGCTGCAGTGGATCAGCTACCTCGTCCCTTTGCGATATATGTTAGTGATTGTCCGTGGCATCATACTCAAGGGGACGGGCCTGGACATCCTCTGGGATCAAGTACTGGCCCTCATCCTCTTCGCCGCCGTCATGCTGACTCTGGCGTCGTTACGCTTCAGGAAACGGTTATGAATAGTCGCATCTTTTATGTGATGTACAAGGAGTTCATCCATATCGTGCGTGACCCCCGCACGCTGGCGGTGATGCTGATCTTCCCGGTTATGGAACTGATCCTGCTGGGCTATGCCGTCACCACAGATGTAGAACACCTGCGAACCGTCGTCCTCGATCAGGATCTCACCCCTCAGAGCCGTGACCTGATCCAAGCCTATCGCGCCTCAAACTACTTCGATATCACCCGCCATGTGAGTGGTGAGGAGGAGCTACGACAGGTGATAGACAAGGGCCAGGCGAGAGCCGGCCTCATCATCCCCGCTGGCTATGGGCATGACCTGGAGAAGGAACGCAGAGCGCAGGTCTCCTTCGTGATAGACGGCACTGACCCCACCGTAGCCATGACCGCCTTCTCCGCCGCTCAAACCATCGCCCAGGCCCGATCGCTAGAACTGGCTCAGGAGATAATAGGCCTGGACCCGGAGAACCTGCCCGGTGTCGAGGTTCACACTCGCGTTTGGTACAACCCAGATATGAAGAGCGTTAATTTCATGATTCCCGGACTGATCGGGTTAATTCTGCAATTCCTGACCACCCTCTTCACTTCGATCTCCATCGTCCGAGAGAGAGAACAGGGCACGATTGAGCAATTGATCGTAACGCCTATCAGGCCTCCGGAGCTGATCCTGGGCAAGGTTGCCCCTTATGTGGCCATCGCCTTTTTCGACCTGGCAGAGATACTGGTTATCGGTGTATTCTGGTTCGGGGTGCCCATACAGGGCAGCGTGACACTATTGCTGGCTTTGTCAGTCCTTTTCTTACTAACTACTTTGGGGATGGGTATTCTCATCTCCACCGTAGCGCGATCTCAGCAAGAGGCGATGTTCCTCAGCTTCTTCACACTGTTGCCTGCCATGTTCCTCGGCGGCTTCTTATTTCCGTTGGAGGCGATGCCGCAGGCGCTGCAATGGATCAGCTATGTCGTTCCACTGAGGTACATGCTGGTCATCATCAGAGGCATCGTTCTCAAGGGGGTGGGGTTGCGCATCCTGGCCAGCGAAGTGATCGCCATCGCCATCTTCGGCGTTGTCATCTTCAGCGCCGCCAGCAGGCGTTTTCGCAAGAGATTGGAATGATGGGATCAGATCGAGGTGATTCCTCGTTGCCGCTTGTCAGCGCCTTCGCTCCACCACATAGTCGGCCAGGGAGTAGAACATTTGGCGGGGGATGCCATCGGCCATCTGACGGTCAACGTTGGAAGGTCGTTTTATGTCGTTGGCCTCACGGGTGAAACAGAAGACAGGACCAAGTGGTATATTACATACAGGGGGGGTGGAGCGAACGGGCGCATTTGTTGAACACAGAGTTTAGCCCTCGTTCTTTGGCTCAGGCGCCACCTTAAGGATGGTAGAAAGCCAACCTCCAATTCTCTGCGCAGGTTGTGAATTGTCTCAGGGGTGTATCCCCCGATTGTAGGAATTTCGGACTGGTACCTCTGCACAGCGAAAACGAGTGCCGTCGTTCTGAGCCCCAGCGCACCAGAGGCGAAGAATCTAGCTGTTTACTTGAAGGACCGAGATTCTTCCCTTCGACCCTGCTCCCTTCGGCTCCGCTCAGGGCAGCCAGGGCAGGCGTCGCTGCGCTCCTACCAAGAAACAAACAGGATTCTTGCACTAAGAGTGGCGCGAACGCGCCATGGCAGACCTCAGAATGACAAGATGCTGGCGGTTTCGGGTTGCCAGCCTATGCATTTGCACGTAACTTGTGATGTGCTGACTCTTGCCATTTGTCAGGTGCAGCGATCGGCCACAAGGTGTCGTTCACCTAAGACATCTGCCCTACAGACTTGGGATGCACCCTTGTCTCAGATACTCCTTGACAACTATCATCATTTGCGTTATGATTTGGTTGGACGTCCAACCAGTAAGGGAACGGCGATGACTCCACGACCGCGTTCAGACGAAAAAGCACAAGCCATCCTTGATGCTGCCCGCACCTGTCTCGGTGAACGGGGCTACGCCGCCACAACCATCGCCGAGATCGCAGCCGAGGCCGGTGTCAGCCGAGGCCTGCTCCACTACTATTTCAAGAGCAAAGAAGACCTGCTGGCTCAGGTCGTGCGCGCCAGCACGGAGGTCCACCTGGAACTGATAGAGGCCATGTCTGCTCAAAGCGAGACAGCCGACGACCTGGCGGCTGGACTAGCCGGCGCACTCCGCGCCATCGTCGAGAGCGACCCGACTTACATGAGTCTGGCCCTTGAGTGCTGGACTGTAGCTCGCCAGAGCCCTCTCGTGGCCCGAGAACTGGAAGACCTTTATCGCCAGGTCCGGGAGGCGTTCCGAGAGAGCCTGGCAGAGGCAATGGCGCGAGGAGTGATTGCCCCAACGATTCCACTGGATGGGCTGGCAGCGCTGCTGGTTGGCGTCACCGATGGTCTCATCTGGCAGTTCCTGATTGACCAAGGGCTCGCCGCCGACGGAGCGATGTGGGAGGCAATGGAGATGGCAGTGCGCGCGCTGCTGGAGAGTGGCAGATAATGGGGAAGTGAGCGCCTTCTTTCGCGATAATACTGCTCGCCAACGAAGTCATACCAAGAACACAGATTGCCAGCGCGTCCTGGAGAAAAGGGAAACGTGAAAGGAGATAGAAAGAATGGTTGGAAATCTGTTTATAGCTCTTGTGCTGCTCATCATAGGGGCTTTGACCGGCTGGGGGATCCCGCTGGTCGCCAAGAGCCAGCGACCCTACGGCTTGGTGGGTGACATCCTGGCCAGCGCACTGTCCATGTTGGTCGTTGGTCTGGCGGAATGGATGTTCATCCTGCCGAGACTGAATTTTACGGGTTGGCTCGCCATAGCTGCTACCATTGGCGATCCCTGGTTTCTGGCCCTGATCGTCCTGTGGCTCATGCGGCGCATTAAGGGCTAGAACGCTTGCCTCAGGCAGAACAGGAGAGGCGATGAATCCCAAAAGAACGCTCTCCATCATGCGCAAGGAGACTTGGCACATCCTGCGCGACAGAAGGACTTTCATGCTGGTGACCATCTCGCCGGTCTTTCTGCTCATTGTGTTCGCCTATACCATGTCGGTAGAGATCAGGAACGTGGCCATTGCCGTACTGGACCACGATCAAAGCACACTATCGCGCCGTTATCGAGATGGCCTGGCCAGCACCGGCGATATCCTGATCCGATACTGGCTGAAAGACTACGCCGAACTGGAGAGCAGACTGGAACGTCGTCAGGCGAAGGCGGCCTTGGTCATCCCAAGCGGCTTTGAGAGGGACCTGCTTGCTGGCCGCGAGGCAAATCTGCAAGTCATCATTGATGGCACCGATCCCAATACGGCCAATCACGCCATAGCCCACATCGGGGGATACACCCAGGGACTGGCGCTCGAGATACTCGCGGAAGACCTCGAACGTCAGGGAATCGACGCGAGCCAAATGGCCCCGATAGACCTGCGCATGCGCACCTGGTACAACCCCACACTAAAGGCCATCATCGGCTGGGTGCCGGGTCTCATCGCCATCGTTCTGGGTATGCCAGCGATCGCGGCCACGCTGGCACTGGCCGGGGAGAAGGAAAAGGGAACGCTGGAGGCGCTGATCGCTACCCCTGTGAGACGTTCAGAACTGTTGATCGGCAAGCTCATCCCATATGTCCTTAGCGGGTTAGTGAGCGCGGTGCTTTGCGCTCTGGTAGGCGTCTATCTGTTCGGGACCCCCTTCCAAGGAAGCTTTTTGTTGTATGTTCTCCTCTCAGCCGACTTCTTCCTGGCAACTCTAAGTATATCCTTGCTCATCTCCGTCTTTGTACGCAGCCAGCAAGCAGCGATGGTGTGCGCTATGTTGATCTTTCTCTTTCCAGGCTTTTTCATGTCGGGGCTCTTCTATCCCATCTCCAGTATGCCGCCAGAGATGAAGATGGAAGCTTACATGATGCCCACAACCCACTACCTGAGCATCACGCGCGGCTTGTTTCTGAAAGGGCTGGATATGAGCTCCCTCTGGCCCTATGCTGTGGCCTTATTGGCTATGGGTGTATTGATAACCGGAATAGCGATCTTCACCTTCAAAAAGAAACTGGCGTAGTCGATATGTTTCGTCGAATATGGCATCTAGTCGCAAAAGAACTCGTACACCTGCGCCGGGACATCCTGCTGGTGTCATTCATAATCCTCGGCCCGGTCTCGGAGCTGGTATTCATCGCCTGGGCCACCTCGGGTGATGTCGAGCACCTACCGACAGCCATTGTCGATCACGATCGCAGCGAGGCCAGTCGGGCCTTGGTAGTGGCTCTAGAGAACGCCGAAACCTTCGATGCCAGCCATTACCCCGCGAACGATGGAGAGTTGCGTGCGCTGATTGATGCTGGCACGGTGACTACCGGCGTGCTTATCCCTTCGGGTTTTGAGGAGGCACTGGCCTTGCCAGGCCTGGAGGGGCCGCAGCTGCAGATCATCCTCGACGGCTCCGATCCCGTAGCCGCCCGCGCTGCCGAGACGAGCGCTTTAGGAGTGATCAACACTTATGGCCAGCAGAGAGCTTTGCAGACCTGGGGAGATGTAACTGGAGACCTCGGGGAAGTCATCAGAACCGATGTGCGCGTGTGGTTCAACGAGGAGCTATCGGAGGCCAATTACGCCGTCCCCTCGGAGATGGGTTTCATGCTTGAGATGGTGGCCTTGATGGTAGCCGCCATAAGTATCGCCCGAGAACGGGAGCTAGGCACCTTCGAGCAGTTGATGGTCACACCCATCCGTAGCTGGGAATTGATCATCGGTAAGGCGATCCCTGCCGTGGTCATTTCATACTTTGACTTCCTGCTGATGCTGGGCATCACCGTTTTCATCTTCGATGTGCCGATGAAGGGTTCCCTGGCTCTGCTCCTGGTGCTGGCCCTGTTCTATATCTTCGTCGAGTTGGGTTGGGGTCTGCTAATCTCGGGCTTCTCTCGCACGCAGCTACAGGCCCTGCTCTTAGTCATGGTAATAGCTATGGTGAGCATGGTCTTCTCTGGGTATGCCTTCCCTGTGGACACCATGCCTCCGCTGATGCAGATGCTGGCCAATCTCGTGCCCATCAAGCACTGGCTATTGATCATGAAGGATATCATGCTCAAGGGTGCGGGAATCAACATGTTTTGGAAAGAATTGGTGGCCTTGGCCATCTTGGGCGTCATCATCAACGCCGTGACTCTGACCATTTTGCGAAGGCGACTGGATTAGCACCTTAACATAGGAATACTTCATGATATACTTGAGCTCGCTGGATCGTGGCCTTGAAGCATGGGAAGCTAAGGACAGTCTTTGTGGAATGAAGATGGCTGGGGAATGCTTGGAAAACAAGCGCATAGCGCAGCCTTGGACCGGACAGAACCATGGGTAAGATGCTGGCACGTATCGCCTCCATCAGTGGCAAGGAGTTCATTCACATCGTGCGCGATGCCAGGACATTCTTCCTGGTATTCATCTCGCCAGCCTTCATGCTGGTGATGCTATCTTATCTCTTCACCTGGGACGTGGATCGCTTTCCCCTAGCCGTTTTCGATCAGGATAAGTCCTCTCTGTCGCGCCAGTACATGGCCGCTTTGACTCAGGATGGCGCCATAGAGTTGCGCTTCGACCTCTCCAATGGCGAGGAGGCTGACGAACTGCTGCTCACCGGTCGCGTGCGCGGCATCCTAATCATCCCTCCGGGACTGA
>JBFFDV010000027.1:0-15365 GCA_041559215.1 Anaerolineae bacterium
CTTCAGTTGGGACTAGCAGCCCAGCCTCGCCAAGGAACGGCGTTGCACAGCATAAGCCCGGGGAGCAAGAGGGACGTCCCCTCGCCCTTCATTCCCCGCTATGTTGGGGCTTTCGCCCAATCGCTGCGCAAGCGCATGAACCATGGTACTATTGACTTTGCTTCGTCACCTCGATAAAATAGAAGAAACATGGGATACCGCGGGGAAGAGGTGAGCAAGATCCCACCAATCCTGAGGACGCCTGTCTTCTTAGCAACGCTTCTCGTTCTGATCTCCCTTCTGCTTCTGACACGGTCAGCTGCTGGTACCAGCATCAACCTCACCCAAAACTGGGGCTTCGAAGAGGCCTTCGGGTCCGATGGGGTGGGGCTGGGTTGGAACTCGTTCATTCTAGGTGGCGACGTCACCTTCGCCAACACCATCGACTACTTCTGGGAGGGAGCTGAACATACCGAAGGCGAGACCTCCCAACTTATCATCTCCGATGACGCCTTCGTGGCCGGCTTGTACCAGCAGATCAGCGGCGTGACGCAGGGGGTGCCCTATGGTGCCAAGGCGGCCATGCTGACCTTCTTTGAAAGCTCCGCTCCTCCCACTAACGACGGCACCATGCAGAAACTCGTCGGGATAGACCCCTATGGCGGCACTGACCCCAATTCCCCCCAGATCATCTGGAGCCCGATAGACGATCATGATGAAAGTCCTTGGGTTGATGTGCGCGTCGCGGCAGTGGCTCAGGCCACCACCATCACTCTTTTCGTCACAGTCAATTGCGTGGAGCCTGTTTGGGACCCGCCCTCGCTGGACAACCAGGTCTTTGTTGACGCCGTGATGTTGGCTCAGGCGCCCACCGTCAGCGCCTCTTCGCCCCAGGTCAGCTACTCACCCACTTTCACCGTCACCTGGGATAACGGCCAGGCTGCCCCAGGCGGCCATATCGTCAGGTATGATGTGGAATACAAGGATGACATAGATGACACGTGGATACTCTGGCAGGACAGGACCAGCGCAACCTCAGCTGTCTTCACAGGCGTCTCGGGACGGACATATGCCTTCCGTGCCAGGGCCTATCAAAAGTATACAGAGTTTCATAACATTCGCCTGATCGGGGCCTGGAGCGATGGGGACACCTCCACCAGCGTGATGGTCATAGGGGGCGTCGAGGGATATGTGCGGGACAACCGGGACATCCCGATGAGGGGGGGCGCGGTCACCATTCTTGGCACGGGTGCATCCACTGAGACCACCTCTGGTGGCTATTATCACGTGGCGCCACCTCTACCAGGAACATACGATGTGTCGGTCAGCCACGATGGCTACATTCCCCCGCCAGAGGTCCGCGACCTAGATCTTCATGAGCCGCTGGTGGAACTGGATTTCACCGTGCGTCCCTGGGACGATGTGGTGTCCAACGGCGATTTCGAGGATGGGCTGACGGATTGGGAGACAGAAGCTGACAGCGCAGGATCACCAACCATAGTAGATGACATGGTGCGAAGCGGCGGTTACTCGTTGGCTCTGGGCAGAGGCTCGACAACTGGCGGCGATTGCGGCATAACGCAAACCGTGTACGTCACTCCCACCATGTACATGCCAAGCCTATCTTTCTGGTATCGGACGCCCTCCACGGGTGGCGATGGCGGAGATCTCTTCGAGGTGGGGATCTATCACGGCGATCCTCTAGCCTATCATCCTCTTGCCATCGTCGAGCCCAGCGAGGAGTGGAAGCACCACTGGCTTGACTTATCCTCCTACATGGGCCCGGCATCGATATCCTTCAACTACCACCGCGAAGGCTCCCAAGACATGACCGTCTACCTGGATGAGGTGAGCCTGGGCCGGGCCTCGGGAGGACCTTTCAAGAGCTACCTCCCCCTGGTCCTGAGAACCCACAGCGACTGAGCCAGGCCAGGCCTCTGTTCCTTGAATCTGCAGCAGAAGCCTCCTCCTTTTTTGCCCCTGCAGCAAAGCTTTAACTAGGCCAGCAGTCTGGAGAACTCCTGGGGCAAGAGCGGGAGAATGAAGAGAATGAGGTGGACTACGCCCTGGCAGGCCAGGCTGGCCCCGAAGCCATAGAGAGTGCGCATGTAGCTATACACAAAACCCAACAGGGCCATACCCCCTACCAGGGCCGCCAGAACCGGAATATAACCTTCAAAAGTCGAAGGCATGAAATAGATCGCTGCGGCCGCTGCATAGAGCAACACCGCGGGCCAAAGCCCCTTCTCCCTCTGGAGGAAGCCGCGAAAGTATAACGCCTCAATGGGAGGCATGACCAGAATCAATGCCCAGAAGAGGCTCAAAGTCGTATCGGCAGGGAACAGGCGTTGAGAGGTGACGAGGAAGAAATCTCGCGACAGTAGGACAACGGGCAGGGAGATGAGCAGGCCAGCCAGGGCTCCACGACCGATCTCGGAGAGACCGTACGCGATCTCTATCTTCTTGCCTGAGCCGTAGGCCAGGCTGAGGGCGAGCAACGCCAACCACAACAAGGTCAGACGAAGAAACTGGTTCAGTCTCCAGGTCGCCAATCCCACCCCCGCGAAGATGGCGAAAGAGAGATAGGCATCAAGGGCTAGCGCCTTAGGCGACCGCCCTCTCCTCTTACGCGCCACGTTCAGGCCTTCCCTTCCATCACCCGGTGGAAAGCGCCCAGGGCCACACTTATGTCCTGCTCGTCTATGCCATAGTGAGCCACAGCCCGCAGCTTACTGTCGCCAATGGGGAATAACTGCACCCCTTCCTTGGACAAGCCAGCCGCAAGTTCGGCCGTCGTCATCTTCTCCGCTACCAGAGAGAAAATGACGATGTTGGTCTGAACGTACTCCAGCTCGACATCCAGCCCGTCAATCTCCTTTATCCCTTCCGCGAGGAGGCGCGCGTGGGCATGATCCTCGGCCAGCCGATCCACCATCTCCGTCAAGGCCACGATACCCGCCGCAGCGATAACGCCCGCCTGTCTCATGCCACCCCCTACCATCTTGCGATTCTTACGCGCTCGACGGATGAAATCCTCGCTGCCGGCCACCAGGGAGCCCACCGGGGCCGACAGGCCCTTGGAAAGGCAAAACATCACTGAATCCACGTTTCTCGTAAGTTCCTTAACGTCAACTCCCAGGCTGATCGCCGCGTTGAAGATACGCGCGCCATCAAGATGAACCAAGAGACCATTATCCCTGGCCAGGGCACAGATGGAGTCCACCTGGTCCGGGGAAAGGGCGCATCCCCCGCAGCGGTTGTGCGTATTCTCCAGGCAAACCAATCTCGAGGGGGGAAAATGAATGTTGTCGCCGCGTATGGCAGCTTCCAAAAGGTGAGGATCCAACATGCCATCAGGTTCATTGGGTACTATGTGCACCTGGAGCCCGCCGAAGGCTGCTGCTGCCCCTACCTCGTAGAGGAAGGTATGGGCCTTATCGCCCATTATCACCTCATCACCCCGCTGGCAGTGGGTAAGGATGGATACCAGATTGCCCATCGTGCCGCTGGCGACAAAGAGAGCAGCCTCCTTGCCCATCTTATCCGCAGCCAGGGCCTCCAGTTTGTTAACCGTAGGATCTTCCCCAAGAACGTCGTCGCCCAACTCTGCCTCATACATGGCCTTGCGCATGGCGGGCGTGGGCAGAGTCACCGTATCACTGCGCAAATCAACGACCTTCACCATCACCTCCTGGCCCAATCCCGGCCTCAGTACTTACGAACCACAGCGCGATAGCTAGTTGGCTGACGACACTGGAGGATCTGTAGTTCCTCTCTGTACTTTCTGACCTCATCGAGATCCACCTTGGCGATGGCATAGCCCTCGGTTTCGTCTTCCATTGAAGCGTAGACGCGCCCCCTTGGCCCTACAATCATGCTGTGGCCGAAGAAGTTGAGCGTGTACTCCTCCCCTACGCGGTTCGCGGCAGCAACGAAGACCGAATTCTCGTAAGCACGGCTCATGATATAGGTCTTCCATTCCTCGAGGTGAGGCTGTTCCCAATTCGCGGAGACACAGAGCAGTTCGGCTCCCTCTAGAACCAGGCTGCGCGCCACCTCGGGGAAGGCCAAGTCCCAGCCCACGAGCAATCCCACCATACCGAGGCTTGTCTCGAAAACATGATACCGGAAACCAGAGCGGAAGGCTAGCCTTTCCTCTCCTCGCAAGTGGACTTTTCGATATTCGCCTATCAACTCGCCATCGGGGCCGATAAAGACCACGGCGTCGTAAAGGATGCTCTCCACTCTCTCCTTAGAAACCATGCCAAAGGCCAGATGGACATTGAACTGAGCAGCCTTTTGGGCCAGGAGGTTAGCGGTGTACCCGGGCACCGTCTCCGCCAGTTCAGTAAAGCGCACGCCACATTCATAGCCGGTAGTGATCAGTTCGGGGAAGAGGATCAGATCAACCTTCTGTTTCTGGCAAATCTCCTCTATGAAGCTACCCATGCTGATTATGTTCTCTCCCACATCGCCCAGTCTGGGATGCATCTGCACTATGGCTAGAGTAATCTCTCTCATATCTATCTCCTTTCCGTCAGCCCGTGTCGTTACGCTCTCATAACCCGACCACGGGCTGCTCTAGATCCTCAGTCAAGTAAGCGTGGGCCATCTTTGGAGCGTTGAAGGAGTAGCCGACATTCCCTTGGCCATCTATCATTATCAGCCCGCCCAGGCCCGCTACTCTCTCCTGCAAAAGCTGCACCGCCAGTCCTGCCGCCTCCTGCACTGGTCTATCGTCTGTTAACAGATCCACCGCGCTCTTAGCCAGCACCACCCTGATGATGGCCTCTCCCCAACCGGTACAGGCTACTCCACCGACACTGTTGTCTGCATATATGCCACAGCCAATTAAGGGGGAATCGCCGACCCGACCTGGATGCTTATGCGGGCTGCCACCGGTAGAGTTGCCCGCGACTATGTTGCCCTGCTGGTCCATAGCCACCGCGCCTACAGTGCTCCCCCCAGGCCCCCCAAAGGCGGCATGCGAGTCGAAGGCCTTGTTCTTGCGTAGAGCCTGCCACCTTTCCAACTCCCGCTCTACTACCAGTTCCTCGTTGCTGCACTCGGCTATCCCCACTCCCTTGGCGAAAAGTGAGGCGCCTCTGCCAACCAGGAACACGTGTTCGCTCTCCAACACCCGCCTGGCAAGGGAGATAGGGTTCTTGATGTTTTGCACGGCCGCCACCGCCCCCGCCTGCAAGCCCTTTCCTTCCATGATACTGGCATCCAATTCTATCCGACCTCGGGCGTTCAGGTGAGCCCCTCTGCCAGCATTGAAAGCCGGATCATCCTCCAAGCTCCTAATCGCCGCCTCCACCGCGCCCAGGGCATGGCCTCCCGAATGCAGAATCTCCCAGCCCTCTAACAGTGCCGCTCTGCACCCCGACTTATGAGCTTCGATCAAGTCAGGAGGAATGTCCCCGGCCGCGCCATGCACGATCAACGATGCTCTCAATTGTGCCTCCCCATCGCTTGCCCAGTTCGACAGATCACTCCTTACGGCCGGTGAAATCGAATGGCACCTAGAACCGCAGGAATCAATTTTACCTTAAGCACTTTTGACTGTCAACGGATTGGACAAATGGGGAAAAACATAGTATACTTAAAGTTTGAACGCTAGTTCTATATTCTCGGATTCGCGAGCAAGCACATAGCGAACTCGAACTTTCTCGGAGATGCCAGCAATGCCCGAATTTGGATTGATATCTGACTTTGAAGCCACCGGCGATCAGCCTCAGGCCATCGCCGAACTCGTCGAGGGCCTCAGAAAAGGGCATAAATATCAGACCCTGCTGGGGGCAACGGGGACGGGGAAGACTTTCTGCATGGCGAATGTCATTCAGACGGTACAGCGGCCCACCCTGGTCATCGCACACAATAAGACCCTTGCGGCGCAACTGTACGCCGAGTTCAAGGAGTTCTTTCCTCACAACGCCGTGGAGTATTTCGTGAGTTACTACGACTACTATCAACCGGAGGCCTACATCCCTCGTACCGATACCTATATCGAGAAGGACGCCAGCATCAACGACGAGATAGACAGGCTACGTTTGGCAGCTACATCGGCCCTCCTCAGCCGCAGGGATGTGGTCATTGTGGCCAGCGTGTCCTGCATATTCGGCCTCGGCTCGCCTGAGGACTATGGCAAGGTTGTGGTTTCCTTGCGGAAAGGCGAAGTGCGCAACAGGGATAAGGTGTTGCGCCATCTTGTAGATGTCTATTATGAGAGGAATGATTTCGAATTGCGCAGGGGCAAGTTTCGGGTGCGCGGTGATACCCTGGAGATACAGCCCGCCTATGAAGAACTGGCTTATCGCATCGAGTTCTGGGGGGATGAGATAGAGCGCATCGTGGAAGTGGATCCCCTCACGGGTGAGATCCTCACCGAGCTCCCAAGCCTGGATATCTACCCCGCAAAGCATTTTATCACCCCTCACGAGAAACTGGTGGTGGCCTTGAAAGACATCACAGAGGAACTGGAGGAACAGCTCAAGTTCTTGAGGGGTCAAGGGAAGCTATTGGAAGCTCAACGCCTGGAGCAGCGCACCGGGTACGATCTGGAGATGTTACAGGAGATAGGTTACTGTGCCGGCATAGAGAACTATTCTCGCCACCTAGCACAGCGTCAGGCTGGGAGCCCTCCCTGGACTCTCCTGGACTACTTTCCCGATGACTTCTTGCTGATCATTGACGAATCGCATATGACCATCCCCCAGCTTCATGGCATGTTTCGGGGTGATCGGTCTCGCAAGGAGACCTTGGTGGAATATGGCTTTCGCCTGCCCTCGGCCCTGGATAACCGGCCCTTGAGGTTCGAGGAGTTTGAGAGATATATTCATCAGGTTATCTATACTTCTGCAACTCCAGGCCCTTATGAGCTGGAACATAGTGAGCAGGTGGTGGAGCAGATCATCCGCCCCACCGGTTTGGTGGACCCAGAGATCCTCGTGAAACCCACCAAGGGACAGATAGACGACCTATTGCACCAGATAGACATACGGGTGAAACGAGGGGAAAGGGTACTGGTGACCACTTTGACCAAGAGGATGGCCGAGGACTTGGCCGATTACCTGGCGGAGATGGGGGTCAAAGTACATTACCTCCATTCGGAGATTTATACCATCGAACGGGTGGAGATATTACGAGACCTCCGGGCAGGGGCATATGATGTTGTCGTAGGCATCAACCTATTGCGTGAGGGTCTGGACCTGCCTGAGGTATCCTTGGTAGCCATTCTCGATGCCGATAAGGAAGGCTTCCTCCGTTCCGAGCAGGCGCTGATCCAGACGGTCGGTCGCGCAGCACGTCACATCAATGGCCAGGCGATCATGTACGCGGACACCGTTACCGGCTCCATGGAACGTGCCATAGACGAGACCAATCGCCGTCGTCAGATACAGATGGAGTACAATATGCAGCATGGGATCGAACCGCGCAGCATCGTGAAGGCGATCAAGGACCTCACCGACCGAGTGCGAGCCGTAGCTGAGGAGAGGGCGGAATACGTGGTTGGCGGCGATTTACCGAAAGACGAACTGACCCGCCTGATAAAGGAGCTGGAGAAGCAGATGAAGGCCGCCGCTGCGGAGCTGGAGTTCGAAAGGGCGGCTCTGTTGCGCGACCAGATCTTCGAACTACGGCAGGCGCTACAGGACGACGACGTACCGGAGTGGGAGCGGATAAGGCAGCAGGAAAAAGAGGAGCGTCTAAAGCACGCCCGACTTACGCTTTGACAGTATAGCTTCGTGAGGTGTATATGCCACAGGATAAGATCGTTGTTCATGGGGCAAGAGAACATAATCTGAAGAATGTAGATGTGGAGATTCCACGCGATAAGTTTGTGGTCATCACCGGCATCTCTGGTTCCGGCAAGTCCAGCCTGGCCTTCGACACCATCTATGCGGAAGGGCAGCGTCGTTACGTGGAATCTCTGTCGGCCTACGCTCGTCAATTCCTGGGCCAAATGGAGAAGCCCAGTGTGGATCAGATAGAGGGGCTCTCCCCTGCGGTGAGCATAGACCAGAGAGGGGTAAGCCACAATCCTCGCAGCACCGTCGGCACGGTGACGGAGATCTACGACTACCTGCGCCTGCTGTATGCTCGCATTGGGATACCTCACTGTCCCCAATGCGGGCGAGTGATCACGCAGCAGTCGGCAGAACAGATAGTTGATTCTATCCTGGAGTCCGCCCCGGGAACTCGCATCATGATCCTGGCCCCGCTGGTCAAGGACCGCAAGGGCCATCATCAAAGGATCTTCGAGGATGTACGCAAAGCTGGGTACGTGCGAGTGCGGGTTAACGGTGAACTGCGAGATGTAGATGAGGATATCGAGCTGGAACGCTATAAGAAGCACACTATCGAGGTTGTAGTTGACAGGCTGATCATACCCGAAGATTCGGAGCAACTGGAGTTCTTCCGCTCGCGCCTCACCGATTCGATAGAGAGCGCCTTGCCTCTGGGCGATGGCGTGGTGATAGTGAGCGATGTCTCGAGCGAACCACCCCGTGACCTGCTCTTCTCCGAGCATTTCGCGTGTGTACACTGTGGCATCAGCCTGGGCGAGATAGAACCGCGTACCTTCTCTTTCAATAGCCCTCACGGCGCCTGTCCCACATGTCAGGGCATCGGCACCAAGATGGAGATGGATCCCGATCTCGTGATACCAGATAAAAGCCTGTCCCTCAGCCAAGGGGCCCTTCATCCCTGGAGTCGACGAACGACATCCGAGACCTACTTTTCGCAGTTGATAAACGCTGTGGCTGAGCACTATGGCTTCGCCACCGATGTTCCGCTTCGGGAACTCACGCCTGAACAGATAGAGATACTGCTGTACGGGAGCGACGGGGAAGAGATAACGCTGCGTTATAAAAATCAGCATGGCCGAGTGCGACATTATGCCACCACCTACGAGGGCGTGATCCCCAACTTGGAGCGGCGATATCGGGAAACCGATTCCGACTACATACGCAGTGAGATAGAGCGGTATATGTCTACCCACCCATGCCCCGCCTGTGGTGGAAAACGACTCAAGCCCGAGAGTCTAGCCGTGAAGGTAGCTGCCAAGGCTATAGACGAAGTCACCGCCATGTCGGTCAGCGAGGCGCAAAGATTCTTTCAAGAGGTGCCCAAGCAGCTCTCCGAAAGAGAATTGGCCATTGGCGAGCGCATCTTGAAAGAGATCCGGGACCGCTTGGGCTTCATGGCGGATGTGGGACTGGACTACTTGACCCTGGACCGCTCAGCGACAACCCTGGCCGGCGGCGAGGCACAACGCATCCGCCTGGCCACACAGATAGGCTCGCAACTGATGGGGGTTCTCTACATATTGGACGAGCCAAGCATCGGCCTTCACCAAAGGGACAACAAGAGGCTCATCCGTACCTTAATGAAGATGCGAGACCTGGGCAATACGCTCCTGGTGGTGGAACATGATGAGGAGACCATGCGTTCCGCTGATCACATCATAGATCTGGGGCCCGGTGCTGGGGAGCACGGCGGTTACGTGGTGGCTGCAGGCACCATTGAGGACATAATAGCGACGGCGGATTCCATAACTGGACAATACCTCTGTGGCAAGCGAACCATTCCGGTGCCGGAAAAGCGGCGCTCGGGTAACGGAAACACCTTACTCATCCGGGGGGCAGCGGAACACAACTTGAAAGAGATAGATGTTACCATCCCGTTGGGTAGGTTCATTTGCATCACCGGCGTTTCCGGCTCCGGCAAGAGTACCCTGTTGGTGGAGGTGCTATACAAGCGGCTGGCGCAGATGCTCCATCGAGCCAAGGCTAGGCCAGGCCGTCATAAGGACCTCATGGGCATCGAAAACCTGGACAAGGTCATCAATATCGATCAATCGCCTATCGGGCGCACGCCTCGTTCTAACCCTGGAACCTACACCAACGTTTTCACTTATATCAGAGAGCTTTTCGCCAGCTTGCCGGAGGCCAAGATGAGAGGCTATAAGCCGGGACGTTTCTCCTTCAACGTCAAGGGAGGGCGATGCGAGGCCTGCCAGGGCGATGGCATCATCAAGATAGAGATGCACTTCCTGCCTGACATCTATGTTCCCTGCGAGGTCTGCAAAGGCAAGCGCTTCAACCGCGAGACTCTCCAGGTCAGATACAAGGGAAAGAACATCGCCGACGTTCTTGATATGACGGTTGAGGACAACATGGAGTTCTTCGACAAAATCCCTCGCATCAAGAGGAAACTCCAAACCCTATGCGATGTGGGCCTGGGCTACATCCGGCTGGGCCAGTCTTCCACGACTCTTTCTGGAGGCGAGGCCCAACGGATAAAGTTGTCTCGGGAGCTATCCAAACGAGCCACCGGCAGAACGCTATACATCCTAGATGAACCGACCACTGGATTGCACTTCGAGGATATCAAGCGCCTCTTGAACGTGTTGAACAGACTGGTGGATGCTGGCAACACCGTCATCGTCATCGAGCACAATCTGGACGTCATCAAGTGCGCTGATTGGATTATCGACCTGGGGCCTGAAGGCGGCGATGAGGGAGGATTCGTCATCGCCGAGGGCAGGCCAGAAGAGGTGGCCGGGATGCCGCAGTCTTACACAGGTCAGTTCCTGCACAGAGTGCTCGACGGGCATCGAGTTGCGGATAACTAGGAGCGGGCTGGATATGGAGAATTGGAAAAGTCAATTGAATGCAGACCCCATTCCATGGCTGGTGGAGGAAAGCGAGCCATCGGTGAGGTATTTCGCCTTGGTCAAGTTGCTGGATCGCCCCGAGGACGATGCGGACGTGATTGCCGCCCGGGAGGCCATCAGTGAGTCGGACCCGGTGTGGAAGATGCTGGAGGCGCAACGTCCTCAGGGGTATTGGGGCCGGGATAAGAGGCCTTACCATGGTGCCAGCAAGCAGTTGATAACACTGGAGCACCTTGGCTACCAAGGGGATGACGAGCGCGTGTCGAAGGCAATTGAGTATCTCTTCGCCAACGCGCAGATGGACGACGGGGCTTTCACCGCCTCAGAATTCGAGAAGGGGCGAGGGGGAGTGATTCCCTGTTTCACCGCCAACGCTGTGCATTTTCTCCACTGGTTCGGCTACGGCGAGGATGAGCGCACTCAGAAGGCCTTGGATTATTTGCTGCGCACCCAGCGAGAGGATGACGGGTGGTTGTGCTTTGAGCGGGTGAAGAAGACCCACGCCTGTTTCTGGGCTACAGCCAAGGTTTTGCGGGCCCTCGAGATACTGCCTCTAGAGAAGCAGACCACAGAGATACAGGAGGCTCGCCAGCGGGCGATCGACCTCCTCCTGAACAATCGCCTTTACAAACATCACAGCGAATTCGGCAAAGTTCATCCCGATTGGTTCAACTTCGGCCGCCCCCTCTTCGTTAGCACCGATGTATTGGAAGTCCTGGAGCTTATAGCCCCTTACGTGTCCCCGGACGAGGAGAGGATACAAGAGGGACTGCAGATTGTGCTGGGAAAGCAGGACGAGCAGGGCCGGTGGCCGGCGGAGAGGCGGATACGCGTTGGCAAGACCTGGCCAATCCAGTTCGAGGAAGAGGGCCAGCCCAGCAAGTGGGTCACACTGCATGCTGCCAACATGCTGAAGCGACTATATGCGTAGTCGATTCAACTTCGGGAAAAGGATATGGAATACAGGTTCCTAACCCCGCACTATATCCCCAGGTTGCAGGAGATCAGAGCCGAGTATGCATCTGACAGGTATCTTCGCGTCATGAAGACGGGTGAGAACTTTGAGGTCGGCTTCCGGTTACAGATTGAGGAACTCACGGAACCCTTCCGTAGCCAAGGCCTGAGCATAGTCAGGGAGAAAGACAAAGAGGAAATCAGAAGTCGCATGGATGGAGGGGCCCTGCAGCTGGTGGTGGAGCAGGATGGAAGGCTGATAGGGTTCCTGGACGTCGAGATCGAATCTTGGCGCACGGTGGCTAAGGTCTGGAACTTGCTGGTAGATGAGAAATATCGCCGCCAGGGCATAGGGACGGAGTTGATGGGAAGAGCAATAGAGTTCGGCAGAGAGAATGATTGCCGGGCCATCGCCGTGGAAACCCAGACCACCAATTGGCCTGCGCTCAACTTTTATCTGAAGATGGGCTTCGAAATATGCGCTGTGGACGACCACTTCTACACTAATCACGATCCAGAACGGAAAGAGGTGGCCCTGTTCCTTTACCGCGAACTGTGATGAAGTACCATATCTGGACCATCGGTTGCCAAATGAATAAAGCCGATTCCTGGCGCGCGGCCGAAGAGTTGGAAGCCCTGGGTTACGTTCCTAGCAAGCGCGCCGAGGATGCTGACCTCATCCTGCTCAATACCTGCGTGGTGCGCCAGAGCGCCGAGGACAAGGTATATGGCCGGCTTAGCTCCTTGAAACCGCTCAAGCAACACAATCCTGACGCCTCCATCGCTGTTCTGGGCTGCCTCGTCCAGGAAGATACCACACCTCTGCAAGAACGCTTCCCTTTCGTGGACGTATTCTTGCCTCCCTCCGACATCGAGGGCCTGATGAGATTCGTGGCAGATAGGCTAGGTGATGGAAGAGATCAGGTGGACTATGAAGCACTAACGGTCCCGGTATCCTGCTACGTACCAGTCTTGCATGGCTGCGACCACTTCTGCACCTACTGTATCGTGCGGTTGCGTAGAGGGCGAGAGCGCAGCCGTCCCATACCTGAGATTATAGAGGAGGTGCAGTGTCTCGTGCAGCGAGGGGCACGAGAGGTAACGTTTCTGGGCCAGAACGTAGATGCCTACGGTCATGATCTTCCCGGTAGGCCCGGTTTGGCAGACCTCCTCCTTGCTGTGCATGATATAGACAACTTGTGGCGCATACGATTTCTGACCTCCCACCCCAAGGACATGAGTGAGAGGATCATCGAGGCTGTCGAAGTACTGGACAAGGTCTGCGAACACATTGAGTTGCCCGTACAAGCAGGGCATGATCTGACGCTCAAACGGATGGCACGAGGTTACACTGTGGAGCAGTACCGCCGCCTTGTGGCCAGAATACGGGAGCGCGTGCCGGGCGTGGCACTCGCCACAGATGTTATCGTGGGCTTCCCCGGCGAGGCCGGAGAGCATTTTCAAGCCACCTACCAACTGCTGGCCGAGGAGAGATTCGATGTTGTGCACGTGGCCGCTTATTCCCCTCGACCTGGTACTCCAGCCGCTCGCCTGGAGGATGACGTACCCCCTGAAGAGAAAGAACGCCGTCGCCGGGTGATCGAAGAACTACAGGAGCAAATCGCTACGGAAATCAACCACGAATTTGTAGGATCGATCACAGAGGTGTTGGTTGAGGAAGAGCATAGGGGGAAATGGAAGGGCCGCACCCGTACTAACAAATTGGTGTTCTTCGAGGATGAAGGAGATTGGAGAGGAAAGCTAGTGCAAGTGGAGGTCACCTGGGCAGGGCCGTGGTCCATGCAAGGGGAGCTCAAAGCTCCTCATCCAACCTGAGGCCCCTAAGAACTACCTTTCCGTCTGGATGCGCAATCGAGACAACCCATACTTCCAGGTCACTTGAGGCGATCACGGCCCCTAGGACCGTCTCCACCCCGTCGACAGCATATTGCTCCTCATTGGCGGCATAGCCGGCAGTCAGCAAATTGACGGCCCTCGACAAATCGAGCCGCCCATAGCCAGAGTCCAGCCCTTCGCGTATCGCCTCCAAGCGCGCCTGGCTGCGGTCATATTCATCTCGAGAGGAGATCTGCTGTGTTTCGGAAAGGGTTGGATCCAGGTAATGATTGGCGCGTATGGACATGTCGTCCTCAGCCTCGAACAGAGCATACAAATGCGCCGAGAACTCCATGGCCTGAGCGTCTGCTGGCTTACCATCGCCAATGACCAAATTGTGTCCGATGGTGCGTTGAACGCTGGCGACAAGCCTCAAGGCGCTGGGTATGTCTCCTGAATACTCCAGCACATCACGCAACAAGAAAGGGATAGGCACGCCTTCCAGCGAAGCATCCTGAGACGGCGAAGCCAACTCCGCCACCGATATCTTCTCCTCGTTCAAACCCGTCGTAACGCCCACCACACCCGGCCAAGCAAGGGCGACAGAGCTGTTGCCGACTTGCGGTTGGCGAACGATGAGAAGGATATCTTCAAGGGACGGGTGGGGAGAAGCGAAATCAATACCCTGCAAGAGTGTGCCATTCCGGGTCGCCCTTCCAAAGGCGGCGAAAGCTGCTTCCAGAGGCAAAGATGGAACGTTCCAGCCCGAGTTGCTCTCTGGCGGCGAATCTGAGGAGGATAATATACTACCCTTTCCTAAAGAAGGGATGAAGGGCGGATAGAGCGTTAGCAGGATATCTCGAATCGCCTGTGTGGGCAAGGCCTGAGAGGTCAGGTCATGAATACTATTCAGAAGAAGGACATCGGAGTAAGAGATGCCGGCTCCATCAGCCAGCCCGCGCATCTCCTCCCGATACTTGGAAGGGAGATAGCCATCCATATGCCGGGCATGACGTAGAAGCAGAAGATGAGAAACGCCTCCTTCCAAAATCAGCCCTTCGTAAATCTGCTGGCGGAGGCGGGTCCTGATCTCATCACCTAGCAGAACCCCGTGCTGATAGCCCATGTCATAAGGGGTCCCCCTGAGATGCAGGATGCGTAACCCATCGCGCTCCTCCAAACGACCTTCGCCACGCCAGGTCTCAACCTCAGCAGAAAGCGTTTCAGACGCAGTCGGCGTGTCCAAGCGCAGCCAGGACAACTGGGCGATCAGTATCAAAGCCAGAGGAACTACCAGTCTAGCCGACAGCTTCACGCTCAGCCAAATCCTCAACACCCTTGATGGGCAAACGCACGGTGAGCGTGCTCCCCTCGCCAGGCTGGGTCTCTACCTCGATGGTGCCTCCATGATTCTTTACGATGCCATAGGCTACGGAAAGCCGCGGACTAGCGCCCGTCATGTCCCCGCTCTCCAGGGCCCCCTTAGTGCGCATGAAAGGCTCGAACAGATTGTCTACCATGTGCTCCGGAATGCCACCGCCCGTGTCGGAGAACGCGATAGTAACATCATCCTGATCTTCCCTGATCTCCACGGTCAGAGTACCGCCTTCGGGCAGCATGGCATCGCGGGCATTGATTAGCAAGTGTAAGCAAACCTGGGATATCTGTGCCGGATCAAAGATAGTGGGGCGAATCTCGGAGAACCTCCGCACTAGCTTGATGTTGGATTCCTGCAACTGTCTTTCCATCAACAGAAGAGGACTCTCCACCGCCTCGGTCACATCCGCCATCTCTATACTCGGCTCCCGCCCTCTGGTAAAAGCGAGCAAGTGTGTGGTGATGTTCTGGGCCCTGTCACAAGAGTCGACCACTACTCTTAACGCTTGTCTGATGTCCTCCGCGTCATCTGAGATCA
>JBFFDV010000028.1:0-14979 GCA_041559215.1 Anaerolineae bacterium
ATACCGATCTATCCGATATCATCGGGGACGGTGCGACAAGCGGTTGAAGCCTACAAGAGCGGCCGGTTACAACCTTCCTCCGCAGCTACCTCAGGAATGGACGGAGGCATGGGTATGGGGCGCGGATTCGGCCGTGGCATGGGCCGAGGGATGGGCCTTGGCATGGGTATGGGTGCCGGTCCTTGGGGTGCGCCCTCCCCTCCGCCAAGCACGATGGCTAAGCCGCCCGGGGAAGAGCTGTCCGAACTGAAGGATATGGCACAGTCACTGCAAAGGCAATTGGACCAGGTGCTGAAAAGGATCGAGGAGCTAGAGAAAAAGAGGTAGGCGATAAGTATGGTTTATGTAGATGAGAGACGGTGCTCCGGATGTGGCCTCTGCGCAGACGTGTGCACGGCTGAAGCCATCACCCTCCAGGATAATGTGGCTGCAATTGACCAGAACCTCTGTACCGAGTGTGAAGCTTGTGCGGCCGTCTGCCCTGAAGGAGCCATTCTGACAGTCACCGAACCAGCTCTTGTGCCCCAGGCAGACCGTGAGGTTGCCGAGCTCGAACGCCAGCAGACCCTAGTACCCTTTGCCGCCAGGATCGCCCCAGCCGTTGGAGCAGCTCTGTTCTTCGTGGGACGCGAGATCGTGCCCCGCGTTGCAGACTACCTGCTAGACGCGTTGGAAAGAAAGATGAGCTCTCCCTCGACTTCTAGGGGGGACGGTGGTCGGGTCACGCCTTCCACGGGGAGGGGCAAAGGAAAAGGCCATCGCTCCCGCAGACGTCAACGGGGACGGTGATGAGTGCTGTCTACGGCCCGGTGTCATCGTGGCGCTTGGGGCGTTCGCTGGGCATAGATCCTGTATCGACTAGATACAAGACCTGCTCCTTCAATTGCATTTACTGCCAACTGGGACGCACCAAGGGCCCTTTGTCGGAGAGACGGACCTTCGTGCAGCCGCAAGCTCTCAGTTCCGAGATGGGCAAAATCGGAGAGATAGAAGTGGACTACGTCACCTTTTCGGGGATGGCTGAGCCTACGCTGGCCGCCAATCTTGCGGAGTTGGTGGCTGTGGTGAGAGAGAACCTACCTGATAAGCCCATCGCCATACTGACCAACGCATCTTTGATGCCCAGACCAGATGCGCGCCATGACTTAAGCCTTTTTGATGTGGTGGTGGCCAAATTAGATGCTCCCGACCAGGAGCTATTCGTGCAGATCAATCGACCTTTCGTGAACTACACATTGTACGAGATACTAGACGGCTTGCGCCGCTTTCGCGAAGAGTTCACAGCGAAACTGGCCTTACAGATGATGTTTGTGGAAGCCAACCGGAAGGAAGCTCAGGAGATGGCAAAGATTGCTCGTGAGCTACGACCCGAGGAGGTACAACTGAACACACCTCTAAGGCCATGTGCGGTCCCGCCCCTAAGCCCTAGCCAGATGGAGGAAATCGAAGCGGCCTTCGGAGGCCTGAACGTGATCAGCGTATACACTAGTCGAAGGCCGCAGGTGACCCCGGTTGACGTCGTCGCAACCAGAAGGCGCAGGCCCGAACACCTAGATCCTGAAGGAACAAGGTCAATGGCCTGGGAAAAGTGATAGAGATTAGGGATTGAGACCCGTTCCCTACTTGAAGCGAAAGCTGATATAGGGCAGGATAACTGTAGGAAATGTGGATGTGTTGTGGGCAAGGGGAAGCGGTGCGTCAACTTGAAGAAACGTTACCTGACAGTTGCTATCTCTGAAAGCTCAAGATGATAGGAGGTATGTTTGAACAGCGCTAGAGCTGAGCGGTATCAGCTAGGCCAGGTCACCGCCCTTCTGCGAAAGCAAGGGAACAGGGTGACTCCTCAGCGACGGGCGATTCTCACAATAATACATGAGCACGGTGGGCATCTCAGCGCTGACGAGCTTTACCACATGGCACGCAAGGAGATCCCTCGGCTTAGTCTGTCCACAGTCTACCGCACACTGGAACTGCTAAAGGAGTTGGATCTGGTAAGCGGGTTGCATCTGGCTGGGAATCACTATCGCTATGAGGCTCAATCCGGAGAGCACCAGCACCTAGTGTGTCTGAGTTGTGGCAAGGTCATCGAGTTTCAGTGCGCTCATTGCGACAAAACGCATCGAAAACTGGCCGACCAGTATGGCTTCAAGATCACCTCCGCACGGGGGGAATTGTTCGGTTACTGCGAGGAATGCTCCCAGGCCAGGAAAAACTGACTCACGATCGCTTGCCATCACATAACAGCCGTGGAAGGAGATTTTCATGATTCTCACCATTGCCAGCGGCAAAGGGGGCACCGGCAAGACCACGGTAGCCGTCAACCTGGCTTTGTCAGCGGTCTCCCCTCAGCAGCGCAGCCCCAAGCTGCTATTCCTCGATTGCGATGTCGAGGAACCAAACGCTCATCTGTTCCTCAAACCTATGATCGCGCGGCGAGAGCAAGTGGACATCATGATACCCCAGGTTGATGAGACTCGTTGTGGCCACCACGGCCGCTGCACTGAAGTCTGTCAATATCATGCCATAGCCGCCCTGCCGAATATGACCCTGGTCTTCCCTGAGCTGTGCCATGGCTGTGGCGGGTGCACGCTGGAATGCCCTGAGCAGGCGATTAGCGAGGTGCCCCACACCATTGGGATCATAGAAGAAGGGCAGGCCGGCACTATCAGCTTCGCTCACGGCATTCTAGATATAGGCGAGCCCATGGCCACACCCATCATTCGCCAGTTGAAAAGACGGATAACTAGCGGCTATGATTTGGCCATATTGGATGCTCCGCCGGGTACGGCATGCCCAGTGGTGGAATCAATGCGTGGGGCAGATTTCGTGCTCATGGTTACTGAGCCAACGCCTTTCGGCCTTCATGACCTGCGGCTGGCGGTGCAGGTGGCTCGTGACGAGTTAGATCTACCGGTGGCGGTGCTGGTGAATCACGACGGCATAGGGGACACAGGGGTGGACGAATACTGTGCCGCTGAGGAGATACCTATCCTGATGCGGATTCCCCTCGATCGTCGTATCGCGGAGGCCTACTCCCGCGGCATACCCTTGGTGGAGGCACTGCCCGAATATCGTGCACAGTTCCGCGGGCTATTCTCAAGTATAGCCCAGGAGGTGGAAGGGTGAAGCAACTGGTCATCTTGAGTGGCAAGGGAGGTACCGGCAAGACAACAGTTGCGGCAGCATTGGCACACCTAGCCTCGCAAGATTCCTCTATAGTGCTGGTGGATGCCGATGTGGACGCGGCCAATCTGGAACTAGTGTTGTCACCGTCAGTGGGAGAAGAGAAGGCTTTCTTCAGCAGCAAGGTGGCAGTCATTGATCCAGAACTGTGCACGGCGTGTGGAACCTGTGAGGAGGTATGTCGTTTCGATGCCGTTGTCCCTCCTGACGAGAAAGCAGATTCCGACGCCTACGCCATAGACCCCGTCGCCTGCGAGGGCTGCGCGGTTTGTCACTACCAGTGTCCAGCCGAGGCGATCCTCATGGAGCAACCACAAGATGGCCTCTGGTTCCGCTCCGATACCCCCTTCGGTCCTCTGATCCATGCCCATCTTTTTGCCGGGCAGGAGAACTCAGGTAAGCTGGTGAGCGAAGTCAGGCAGCAGGCCAGGAAACTGGCGTCGGCTGGAGGCCAGGAGTACATAATCATTGATGGTCCACCAGGCATCGGCTGCGCCGTGATCGCTGCTGCTACCGGGGTGAACCTGGTCCTCGTCGTCATCGAGCCTACGGTGTCCGGCATTCACGACCTTGAACGAGTCCTGGGCGTCACAGACCATTTCAACATCCCGGCGCTGGTGTGCATCAACAAATACGATATCAATCTGGAAAAGAGTCAGGAAATCGGCGACGATTGTGCCCGGTTGGGCATCGCGGTGGTGGGCCATATTCCCTTCGATACGGTGGTTACGGAAGCGATGGTGCAAGGAAAGACAGTTACCGCTTACGAGGACGGGCCGGTCAGCGAGGAACTGCGAAGAGTATGGGACCGCGTGAGGGTCACATTGGCGACGGGTTGAGTAACCGTCGATAATCAGCTAGTCACCGACCTCTAAGTTGAACCATGAGCGTTCCCATTATCACCAACCCCAGGCCTGCGAAGTCGAGAGGGGTTAAGCGCTCGCCCAGAAACAGCCACGCCAGCACGGCGATTTCCACCACCATCGCATTGCTGATGATGTTAGACTCGACAGCGCTTAGGGTTTGCAAGGTGCGGTTCCAGAGGACAAAGGCGAAAGAAGTATTCACCACACTAAGCCAGAGAATGACCAGCCAATTCGTGAGACTTATTGAAGGGAGCCCCTCAACAGAGACACCGCCGGCAAGCAGAACTATACTGCCTGCACCCATGCTCACCACAGTCATCAGGAGAGGGGACACAGTTCTGGAACGAGCGATGCCCCGCCCTAAGATTGCAGCGACGGAGTAGGCCAGCATGCCTACGAGGACCACCACTATGCCCACAACTTGTCCCATGGGAAGATCCACGGGATGGAAATAAAGGCAGCCTCCCGACAAGACAATAAGGGTGCCGCACCATTGCAGCCGCGTCGGTCGTTCGCGAAGCAATATGCCACTGAGCAGGGCTACTGTGACCGTGCTGAGACTGAACAACAACATGGCCGTCACCGCAGGGAGGTAGAAAAGGCCCACGTATTGCGTTCCTGGAGCGAGCATATAGAATAGCAAACCCAAGCTGGTCAGAAGCAGCCAGGGGCGGGTGCTGAGGCCGCGCAGAGCTTGACGATTGGAGCGCGACAGAGCGAAGGGAAGTAAGACCAAGAAAGCCAGGACATAACGCAGTCCGGCAAAGGTCAGGGGTGGGATGTCCTCTAAGCCAATCTTAATTAACACCCACGAAGACGACCAGAGAGAGACTACTAAGAGCGCCTGAAGGATGGCTATTAGACGAGGATGTGAACCCGTTTTGATCACGGTGAGCCTTGTTGCGAGGCAAGTCTTTTCCACTCTTCCCTGGCCCTGGTAAGAACGCCTCTCTCGTTCTCGTAGGAAGCCCGCTCGATGGCCTCCTCAATAGGGAACCACTGTGCCTCGTCCACTTCCCAATCGTGCTTGCCAACGTCACCGCTGACGTGCCAAAGCAAGTAATAGTGCACAAACTTGTGATAAAGGATTTTGGTGGCCGAGTCTCGGTACCAGTACTCGATATAGCCCAGATCAGCCACCGGCTCGCCTTCCAGACCAGCTTCCTCCCTCACCTCCCGCAGAGCTGTCTGCAAAGGCTTCTCCCCCTTCTCCATGAGGCCTTTGGGCAATCCCCATACCTCTCCCCCCTTAGTAGCGATCAGGGCTACCCACATCTTGCCCTCCCTCTCTTGATAGATAACCCCTCCCGCTGACCTCTCAACCTTGACTTTGGCCATAGATCTCTGTCCCAGGCAGCTTTTTGTCAAATGTCTTAACAATCATAGCATAACATCGACGCCCGGTCAAACGCGCTTGTATCGGCCACTTCCCAAGAAGCCTGAACGATGGTATATTATCCTTGAAATGCCGAAGTCGGACCTGAGTGAAGTGCTCGAACTGAGACCCATAGGCCATGTGGAGAACGAGGTACAGCCTGGGCAGGAAGTTATCTGGGAAGAGATAGAATCCCGGATAGTCATTGACCACGAATGGGTTGAGGGGCTGGAAGGGATACAAGAATTCTCGCATATCATCGTCGTTTTCTGGCTGGACAGACCCAGGGACAAGGAGGCACCATTGAAGGTGCACCCCGAGGCCAGGGAAGACATGCCTCTGGTGGGCGTGTTTGCCACCCGGAGTCCCGCACGGGTCAACCCCATAGGTCTGACCACAGTGGAACTCTTGGGGCGTAAAGAAAACGTCCTCTACGTGCGTGGCCTCGACGCTTTCAATGGCACACCCGTACTGGACATCAAGCCTTACCTCATTCGCGGCGACCTGAAGACAACAGCCGCCACTCCGAAGTGGCTCCGCAAGCTATGGGACGAACAGGACGAACCTAGGGGATGATCGGGTTGGCGTAGCAGTAGCGACAACCGTTGGGGCAGCGCATGTTATAAGACCCGATATCCACGCTGGGTGTACAACCACACTCAGGTCGCTGCCCGCTGTCCTTGCCGGCCCGCGCAGGAAGGCACTGTGGGTGAAGTTCGGCCAGTAAGCCCCCGTCTATGCATCTGGAAGGTGCTGCACCTGCCTCCTCCAGCCCCTGATCGCTGCAAGCATAGATAGTCAGTCCCAGAGGCCTTGCGAAAGAGACTAACTCCCTGACCATCACCAGACGCTCAGCAAGGGGAGGGTCGTACCAATCCCATCCCTTCCGCCGGCGTACCTTGCCATACAAAGTCGCAAAAGAGATGCGAATGGTTTGGGCGCCGTAAGCCGCACATCTCTCTAATATCTGTCTGCCCAGTGGGAAGTTGCTCCCTATTTCGCCATACTCGCGCCAGTGAATGATGGGGTCAAAGCGCACCGTCAGCCGTCGGGGATGGCCTATGAATTCAACCAGTTCAGGCAACTGTTCTACGACCTGCCCCCAGGGTGGGATATTGGGCTCTAACAACGTTCCTCCGAGTCCGGTGATGGTAAGGTGGCAGAAAACTTGATCGTAGCTGGCAAGCGCCTGGCGAAGACCTCCCTCATCCCGCAGCAAAGGCGAGAAATCCTTTGACCAGAGCACCATGGTGTGTACATCTTCCGGACGTAGGGAAACGAGCCTTCTTCGACCGCTGTAGGGCTGTAGCACCTCCGCCTGGCCTTCGCGGATAACCTGAGCCAGCCAGTCAGGAAAATGCATCGGGAGGTCCGTGCGCCGTGAGGCCGATATCACCTGTCTCATAGAAGCTGGATCCGCTGCCTCAATCACCTCCTCGCAACAACTCCTCTGCTCTATCCACGATGTCGTCTAGTTCTGCCAGAGGCCCCTTCCCCTCGATGCGAGTGGCCAGTTTTCCGACCTTGGGTTCGATGAAGGAATAACCCAGTTCTTGCAGCCTCCCGATGTTCTCCTGAACTATAGGGTTCTCGTACATATTCACATTCATCGCAGGGGCGATGAGCACCGGGGCCTTGGTGGCCATCACGGCGCAGGTCAGCAAAGTATCGGCGATTCCGTGGGCGATTTTGCCAATAGTATTCGCAGTCGCCGGAGCTATGAGGAATAAATCGGCCTTCTCCGCCAACGAGATGTGCTCGATCTGCCAGTTGGTAACGGGGGTGAACATGTCCACCGGCACTGGCTTGCCCGTCAAGCTGCGAAAAGTCAATGGATGCACAAGCTTGGCGCCCGCTTCGGTCATCACCACTATAACCTCAGCACCCTTGTTCTGCAACTTTCTGGCCAGAGTCGGCGCCTTGTAAGCAGCGATGCTCCCCGTAACCCCCAATACCACCGTCTTCCCTTTCAGAGACATCTAGGCCTCCCTCTCCAAGCAACGCTCAAGTCTTATCAGACCTTAGCCTCTCCTCCACAGCATCCAGCAGCGCGCTAGCAATCTGCTCTTTGCCCTCAACCACGTGCTCCACCTTTCCAGCCGGGTTCACTACGTATCCCACATGACGCCCTTGCTCTATCTGGTGCAGGTCGTTGGCCAGGACCAGGTCCGCCCTGTTGGCCAGCAAAGACCGATGAGCTATCTGGATCAACTCCTCCTGGGACCTGTTCACCTCCAGCTTGAAACTGACCAGCACCGTCTGCGGTTGCAGCTGCTTGATCAGCTTGACCACTTTTGGGGTGGGGACCAGCTTGATCCACCACTCACTCTGGCCAGATGGCGTCTTCTCTTTGATGTACTCTTCGGGCACGTAGTCGAGAACGGCCATCGAGTGCAGTACTGCGTCATACTGCTCTCTCTCCAACTCCCGCGTGATGACCTCCAATAGATCGGACACGGTCTCGATCTCCACCAACTTCAAGCGGGAAAATGGTTCTGAGCCCAACTCATCAGCATTCGGGGTCAGGCTACCTTTGCCGTACACAAAAGTGACAGTGGCCCCTCTAGATAAGGCCTCCCGAGCGAGGATCACCCCGAGGCGGCCTGTGGACTTAGGACTGATATAACGCACCGCGTCCAAGGGCCCTCTCGTAGGCCCAGACGTAATCAGTATCCTCCTACCGACAAGTACTCGCATTCCCCCTCCTCCGCGAGTTGAGACAGAGCATATTTTCGATATTCCGAACGACAAGGATGGCCCCAGGCAAGCAACAATTCTTTTTTCTCCAATCTGGCGACAAGGGACCAGATGGTACCGAACACATCGTCGAAACTGGTACCATCCTCAGGAGGATCGTGGTTTCCTCGACAGATAGGAGCCTGGTGTTCCCTAAGCAATTCCACGATCATCGCTTCATCCACCTGCCCCTGTCTGCCCCCCAGCATCTCCCTAACCCTAAGATAACGACTCAGCGAGCGTCTCTGTCTCCTCCTATCGTCCGGCGATAACTTCCCCTCGGGCGCTTCTCTCCCAGGCAGATGATTGGTGGCCAGGATGAAACCATCCTCGGGTTCCCGAATCGTAACTCCTCTGGGCGAAGCCTCAGCCACAACCGCCTCCCCGTGCCTGTCAGCGATAAGATAGTTAAAGGCGCCAAGATGGGGGACGGAAGTGATGAAATCGCGCGCCTCTCCTACATCTCTACAGCTATCCAACATAATATCGGTAACCAGATGCCATTGTAGCCCGGGCTTTGCAGGTTGCTGCTGAGGTAACACCGCCAGAAAGACCCCCAATCCCTGATCATTCAGGCCGTCGGGGCTGCCAGCCCAATGGTGAGTGACAGACAGGCTTCGAAAGGCACCTTCAGGAGCGATCCTCCGAAGCTCGCGCCATTCCTTAGCGTAGTAATACCAGTCATAGTTTCTGGCAACGATCAGAGAGCCATCCCGGGTGTAGGACGGGAGAACGGCCAGATTGGTGCAACCCACCTGGGGCAAGGCGTCCCGGGCATAGAAGAAGGCTTTGAAGTCGCTCCGCTTCAACCCTCCACCCTCTACCATACCCTCCACCTTCTTTAGGATTGGAGGGTACGTGTCACCTACCAAGTCCTCGCAACCTTGGGCCAGGTTGATTGCCGCCTGATCAGCTTCCGGGACTTGCAGAGCTCTCAGACCGGCGCCCATCTGCAGGCCGATGTCGTAATAACTACCCTGAAAAGATCTCACTCCAGGGCACGAATCGTCGGTAGTCAACCTCTTGTCGCCTTCAGCTCTTCTATCAAGGCTGGCACCACCTCATGCAGGTCGCCCACAATGCCTATATCAGCGAATTTGAAGACCGGAGCCCGAGGGTCTTTGTTGATGGCCACTATGAACTTGGCATCTTTGATTCCCAGATAATGCTGGATCGCGCCAGAGATACCGCACGCTATGTAAAGATCGGGGGCCACGGGTGTCCCTCCCGCTCCTCCCACCCAGTATTCTTTGCCTACCCACCCCTCATCGAAGGCTCCCCGCGAGGCGCCAACTGCGGCTCCCAAAGCCTGAGCCAGTTCCTCTAGCAGTCGAAAGCCCTCAGCGCTGCCCACCCCTCGTCCTCCTGCGACGACCACCTTAGCTTTGGACAGGCCGAGCTCTCGAACCTCCTCCATCACCTCCATCAGTTTGACTCTGATCCCTTCCTCCGCTAACCATACCTCTATCTTCTCTACCTCTCCCGTTCTTGCTCTGTTGGGAGGAAAAGGCTCGATAACTCCAGGGCGTACCGTCGCCATCTGTGGTCGCTTCTCAGGACAGACATTGGTCACCATTAGCTCACCATCGTAAGTGGGCCGCGTGCCCAGCAGAAGCCTTTCTGCTCGATCCACCTCAAGCTTGCTGCAATCCGGCAATAAGCCAGTCTTCAGTCTTTGAGCCAAACGAGGGGCCAGATCCTCCCCCATGTCCGTAGCGCCAAAGAGAACGATCTCAGGTCTCCTCTCTTTGATAAGGTCAGCCAGAACCTGGGTATAGGCCTCGGTGCGATACTGAGTCAGTCCATCATCTTCCAGCAAATATACTGTATCGGCTCCCCGCCAGATCAACTCCTCGGCCAGGCGCTCCATGTCCCTGCCCAGCAAGACCGCCTCTGCCCGTACCCCCAGTAGGTCAGCCAAATCCCTCGCCGCTCCTAACAACTCGTAACTGATGGGCGCCAGTCTCTGTCCCTCGCCCTCGGCTACAGCCCAGACATGCATATGTTCTGCCACTTCCTCTATCGGAGTCAGCAGTTCATCCCACATATGTCCCTCCTAATTATGTCAACTTATCTTCATATTATGTCTAGTACCGCGAGGCCCTGTCTCCTTCCGATTCTCCACTGGCCTAGGCCTCTATCGAATCCTCTGCATCAACTCCCCCAGTTCAGCGATGTCCTCCAGCACGAAATCCGCACCTTCGGCAAGGCGCTGATTGCCTATGAGAACCGTCGTCATGCCCAGATCCTTTCCCGGCCTAAGGTTTCGTGCATGATCCTCCACCAGGATACACTCCTGAGGCTGGGCATTCAGCAGTCTCAGAACTTTGTGATAGGCTCTGACATCAGGCTTGGCAATATGTTCGAGCTCGCAGATGTCTATTATGCGCTCGAAATGTCTTTCTACCCCCAAAGCTCGCAATACCCGTAGAGCATGGTCAGCAGTGGCATTGGTGAAGATAATCTTCTCCTCGTCTAGAGCGGCCAACATCTGATCCAGGCGGCTATTAGGCTTCAGCATCTCCTCCACAGGCACATCGTGAACGAACGATAAATAGTCTTCCCAATCAAGGCTGTGGTGAAGATGTAAACCCCGGCCAGTGGTGCCGTATTCCTTGTAGTACTTGGCACGCAGCTCCTCGACAGTCTTCGAATCCATGCCCAACTGGGTACGCATGTAGTCGCTAATACGCTGGCTCACCAGAGTCATTAGCCCGTTGTCCTTGGCATAGACGGTCTCATCCAGATCAAAAAGCACGTATTTTACCTTATCGTTGTTTTCCTTCATAGCCCTCAGTCGTAGTCAGTTTTGCAGCACTGTCCTTCTCTGCGCCCTTCCCTCGCGCAGAGAGAAGTATATGCCGCCCAAGATCAAGGCCCCACCCCCAACCTTCAGCAACGTAGGCGCCTCGTGGAGGATGAAATAAGCCAGAATCGTGGAACCCACCGGCTCTCCCAGGATCGTCACGGAAACCACAGGGGCCGATAGATGACGCAGCGCCCAATTGAAGGAGGAGTGGCCGATGATCTGCGGCACGACAGCCAGCAAGACAAACATCAGGTACGTGTGCGCTGAATAGCCAGTAAACCTTTGGCCAGTTAGCGTACATAAAACCAGTGTGCCCAATGCAGCTACCGAATATACGATAGAAATATACGCTAGTATAGACATCTTGGGTCTCAACCGCCTGCCCACCATGAAGTAGCCGGCCGCCATAGCCGCTCCCATCAAGGCCAGAAAATCTCCCCATAGCGCTTTTCCACCCATGGTCAGATCGTCCCAACCTATGATCATCCCTCCCAACACAGCCACGATGATGCCACCCAGCATGAGAGGACTCAATCTGTCTTGGGTCAAGAAATGGGAAGCTATACCCACGAACAGCGGGTGCGTACTCACAAAGACCACGGAACTGGCCACCGTAGTGTAGTTCAGCGAAGCTATCCACAAGCTAAAGTGCAAAGTCAGGAAGAACCCAGACACCATGGCAAATAGTAGGTCGTTCCTGTCCAGGCCCTTCATTTCCCGCCTGTGGCGGAGAAAGCCCACAGGACCTATTATCAGGGATGCCAGTGCGAGACGATAAGCGGCGATGACCAGAGAAGGGGCCTCAGCCAGTCGGATGAAAATGGCGGCGAAGGACACCGCGACCACGCCCACCAGCAAGGCTAGATACAGCCTCAGGTCGTCTCTGGCCATCATCCCTGATCAGAGATCGTCGCCGCCATGGACGATCTTTCCATCGAAGATCGTGGCCACCACATGAGTGTTCAATATCTCTGTGGGCGGTATCTCGAAGATGTCCTGAGATAAGACCACGAGGTCGGCCAGTTTGCCAGTCGTGATAGATCCCTTTTCCTCCTCCTCGCCGGAGGCATAGGCTGCCCCCAATGTGTAACTATGCACCGCCTCAGTGAGGGAAACGCGCTCTTGAGGATACCAGCCTCCCTGGGGCCCGCCATCAGCCCGCTCGCGGGTTATGGCAGCGTGAATCCCCACCAAAGGATCCAAAGACTCCACTGGGGCGTCGGACCCGAAGGCCAGTCGAGCGCCAGCATTCAACAGAGATTTCCAGGCATAACCCCAGCGCGCTCGCTCCCCCCAGTACTCGTCGGCCGAGACCATGTCCGATGTAGCATGGATGGGCTGCATGGAAGCTATGATATCCAACGCCTTGAAGCGTGGGATGTCGGTGGGGTTAAGAAGTTGCACATGCTCGATTCGATGACGAAGCCCAATTCCCCCACCCTTTTCCCGTTGTCTGCCAAAGGCATCCAAGACTCGACGGTTGGCCCTATCGCCGATAGCATGAATGGAACAAGCGATTCCCGCATCGCCGGCTCGCTCTACCAGTTCCTCCAGTTCCTGCTGACTGATCGCGGCGATGCCCAGATTCTGAGGCTGGCCAATGAAAGGCTCCAACATCTCCGCCGTCTGCGAACCCAGGGTGCCGTCAGCGAATATCTTCAGGTTCCCCAATCGCAGGTATTCGTTCCCGAAGCCACCCCTGAGACCCACCTTGATCACTTCATCCAGATTCTCGCGAGGGATCATCATGAAAACGCGCAAGCCCAGTTTCCCTCTGCTCAGCAACTCCTGATAGTCGCTCAATGATTCGCTGCCGTCGCAATCATGGATACCCGTCAAGCCCAGCCGCTGGGCCTCGCCAATGGCCTTGTGCAGGGCTTCCTGGCGCATCTCGGGCGCTGGCAGAGGCGCTGCATCGTAGACCAGATACATCGCCTCCTCCTTCAATATGCCTGTGGGTTGGCGTGTATCCTCATCCCTCTCTATCCTGCCGCCCGGGGGATCTGGCGTCTCCTCATCGATGCCTGCAATCTGCAGCGCTAACGAGTTGGCCCATACAACGTGGCCGTCCTTCTTCGTCAAGGCCACAGGGTTATTAGGCGCCACCCGATCCAAGTCCTCTTTGCAAGGCCAGTTAGGATCTTGCCACTGCGCGTGGTTCCAGCCCCAACCCAGAACCCACTCTCCGGGCTGCGTTTGCTCTATGTGCCTCGTCACCCTAGTCAGGGTCGCTTGAAGGGAATGGGCCCCTTCCAGCTGCACCCTGGTCGAGCCAAGAGCATACCATAGGAAATGCAGGTGGCAATCTATCAGGCCCGGCAATACGGCCTTGCCCCCCAGGTCGACAACTTGCCATCCTTCATTCTCGGCCATATTTCGCAAATCGTCGGCCTCTCCCACGGCCAAGATTCGTGACCCATATATGGCGACAGCCTCGGCCCGAGGAAGTGCGCTATCCATGGTATAGACCCTGCCGTTCAACAACAATAGCCCTGTATTCATATGAAAGTAGCTCTCCTCCCTAATTCCACTGTCTTCGTGGGCAACAGTAACACCAATCCGTGTTGATCACACTATGACCAGGTTATGCTCGGTCAGGTGCCCTGTATCAGACCCTTCCCTTTGAGCTCCCGCACGAGTTCCTTGGCTGCTTCCTCAGGCTCACCGGTAATAACTCTCCCCATCACCCTTTCCGGTGCAGCAAAGGTATCCCTCACCTCTGTGAACGAACTTTTGGGCATCTCCTCAGGAGCTAAGCCCAAATCCTCTGCCCCCCAGGTGGTGACCGTCCACTCATCGTAAGCAGCTATCGAACCAGGCAGGGTGGCATAGCGAGGTTCATTCGCCTCCTCCTCGATCGAGAGCAGCGTGGGCAATGGAGACTCCATAATGGCATAGCCGCCGGCAACCTTGTGCCTGGCCCTAACCTTGCCCCCCTCTACCAGTAAATGACTGGCTCTGGTGATCTGAGGCAAATCGAGGTACTCCGCCAACTGGGGCCCAAACTGTCCGCTCCCGTCTCCGGAAGCCTTGTATCCGGTAAGGATCAGATCGTAGTCGCCGATCTTCTCTATCCCCTTGCCTACGATCATGACCGCTCCAGAGACGTCAACCTCGGAGAAGGCCTCATCAGAAAGCAGAACAGCTTCATCAACGTTCATGGCCAGCGCTTCCCGCAAGATATCTTCAGCCTCGGGAGGTCCCATCGTTACGGCTACCACCTGAGCTCCCTGGCCGTCCTTCAACGTCAGAGCCTCCTCCAGGGCATACCTGTCCCCAGGATTCATCATTGACTCTGCAGTGCGGGTGTCAAGCATACCGCGCGTGCGGCTCACGCGCACCGTCTTCGGATCATAAACCTGCTTGATGGGAACGATCACTTTCATAGTCACAACTCCTCCTTAAGGCTCTATCCGTACCCCCATCTGTCGGAAGGCCTCCATCGCAATCACGATCCGTTGTATCTCACTGGTGCCTTCAAAGATCTCGGTGATGCGGGCATCACGGTAATACTGTTCTACGGGATAGCCTCTCATATAGCCCAAAGCCCCGTGAATCTGGACCGCCCTATCCACGGCTCGCGCCAACGTCTCGGAGCCAAAAAGCTTGCAGATGCCCCCCAGCTGCCTGTAAGGTTTGCCCGAATCCGCTAGCCAGGCGACGCGATACACCAGGGAGCGCAACGCTTCGATTTCAGTGATCATGTCGGCGATCATGAACTGAATGGCTTGTTTCTGCGCGATGGGTGCACCAAACTGCTCGCGATACTTGGCATACTCAAGACAAGTCCGCAGCACCCCCTGAGCACCTCCCAGGCAGCCAGCACCCAATCCATGCCGCCCATGATCCAAGGTGCGCATGGCTGTAAGAAAACCCATGCCCACCTGCCCTATCACGTTCTCAGCAGGCACGCGACACTCCTCAAAAACCAACTCCGCCGTGGAGGAACCAACTATGCCCATCTTCTCATCAATCGTACCGAGGGAGAAGCCAGGAAAACCCTTCTCCAC
>JBFFDV010000029.1:0-14916 GCA_041559215.1 Anaerolineae bacterium
GGAAGGGGGGCTTACGCTGGGAAGTCTGTGAGCATCGGTTTCAAGAATGAAAACATGATACTCAAGGACGGTTCTGGCAAAGTTCTTGGAACGGTTCCTGATCTCATCACGCTTGTCAGTCTTGATACGCTGGCGCCCTTGACGAATGCGGATACCGAGAAAGGTCAGAATGTAGCGGTCTTTGGCTTAACAGCACCAGAGAATTGGCTGAAGACGCCCAAGGGTTATGAGTGTTGGCATCACATTCTTGAGAAACTTGGCTATGTTGGGGACTATGTCCCTGTCAAGTAGGTTTGGAAGAACTATACTTACTATTTGCTTGGAGGACGGATATGGTACGGAGCTTTGATCTGGAGAAGTTGATAGTCGATGTCTTTGCGCCCCAGTCGGGAGAAAAAGTGCTGGTCATGACCGACCTGCCTCATGGAGAGGTGTCTGATAACGAGAGATGGGCGCAGCGACGCGAGATGGCTAAGGAGTGGCGCGCGGCCTTCGAGCGTCTGGCGAACAAAATGGGGTTCAGCGTGCATCCCCTTCTCACCTATGCGGCGACTGGTGCCAACAATGCTGATCTGCCGGAAGAAGGGGAGATGGCCGATAAGCTAGTGCGCTTCGAAGATATCCTATCAGACACAAACATAGTCGTCGCCCTCACGGAGTACTCGGCCTCGGCCCCGCTGATCCACTTTAGCCAAAGAGTGCCCAACCTGCGGGCGGCCAGCATGCCAAAGGTCATGAAGGCTATGGAAAACACGGCTTTGGCAGCGGACTACAGCGAGGTAGCTCGGAAGAGTCATATCTTGGCTGGCAAGCTTGATCAAGCGGCGGGCGCGGAGGTGCAATTCTCCACGGGGCACCAGCTATACATCGACCTTCGAAATCGCAAGGCTGAGTCCGATGATGGACAGCTTCATGTGGACAAGAAGGGCATACGGCTCATCAATCTACCCAGTGGGGAGGCCTGCATCGCTCCTTACGAAGGGGAATCGGAGGGCCAGCCCAGCCGAACGGAAGGCACTATCCCCGTTATGGATGACAATGAACTCGTCCTGTTCCAGGTGCGGGAGAACCGCATTGTCGAAGTTGTCGGAGAAGGCCCTCCGGCGGCTCAAAGGAGGGACTACTTCGCCGTAGACGAGGCACGCCGCAACATCGCCGAGTTAGGCCTGGGTTGTAACGACAAGGCAGTCATCTCTGGCATCGTCCTGGAGGATGAGAAGGTGCTGGGCATGCACTGGGCCTATGGGCGTAGCGACCATATCGGGGGAACCGTAGGCGTCGCCGCTTTCAGCGATCCCAGTCATGTAGTGCATCAGGATATAGTGTATGCCAAAGGTGGTCCCATCGCGATCGCGAGTCTGGTCCTGGAATACAAGGATGGGACGAGCGAAGAGATAATCAGAGATGGGGATTACACAATATTCTAGGTGCCCGAGTTACGTGCGGCAGGGGCTCGAACCCGATTCGCCATGTTGAGCAGCTTACGCGTGATAGTTTCAGACTGACCTCAGAAGTGGCAAGTTCCAGAAAAGGAGAATACTATGCCTGGTTTACCTTCCATCGGAGTACCCGAGTTGCTTATCCTGCTGGTGATCATCTTGATCGTCTTCGGCGCAGGCAAACTGCCCGAGATCGCCAGAGGGTTGGGTCAAGCTGTCGGGGATTTCCGTCGCGCGAGTGAAGGATTGGATCTGAAAGAAAAGCCGGAAGAGAAAAAGACCGAGGACTAAGTTACTCCTCGGTCTCCCTATAGTCTGTCTCTCCTCGTAGATAGCTGCGAGAGCTTCTGAGGCCAGCAGCCTCATCGCTGGGCGTATCCTACAATCTCCTTCTCTGAGGGATAGGGATACGTCCTTTTACTATGGGACAACTTCAGATCGACGAGCGCTTCGGCAATCTTAAGCGCAGTGCTGGCCGGGTCGATCACGGGGATATCGTATCCTTCATCGCGGAGAGCCTGCTCTATTCGCTGGGCCAAGCCCGCAAGCCCGGTGCAGCCCAAGACGATAACGTGGGCGCCATCCTCTTCGATGGCCGCTCTAGCCTCCCCTACGATACGAGCTTCGAACTCCTCGCGACCTTTCTCCAGATCGAGTACGGGTAGGTCTACGGATCTGCCAGAGGTAAGTCTATCCGCCACCCCGTACTTTCGCGCGTGTGTCTCGAGTTCTGGGATGAGACGATCCAGCACCGTTACCACCGAGAACTTGTGACCCAGCATGGCCGCCACGTGCATGGATGCCTCACAGGGACCAATGACCGGGATAGACACCACCTCCCGGGCAGCATCCAAGCCAGGATCTCCGAAGCAGTTAATGATTACTGCATCCATGCCTTCTTTCTCGGCCTGGCGGACTTTGGCTACCACATCCGGAGCGGCTATGACCTCATCGTAAGCGGACTCGACTGAAGCTGGGCCTGAATCCAGAAAGACGTTGCTTATCTCGGTGTCGGGCCTGGCGACCGCCGCGAATTCCTCAAGAATCATGGGGCCAAAGACTTCCGTGATTATGGGGGTCACCGAGCGGATTTTCATCTAGCTACCTACCTTCCCTCAATAACAGCCGGCTTTAGGCACTAATCTGACTACTGTCCGTATCTCTCCTCTACCGGAATCCAGTCGATGTCATAGCCGAAATAGCGGGGCCCGACCAACTCCAGCCCCTCTGGCGTGCGCCATTTCTCATTGCAGGGTATGCCCAGCACCGTTACTCGGAAGCCGTAACGCAGAGTCTCAGTGGTGATGGGCTCGCCGGTTTCCGTGTCCAAGACGGTGATCAAGTCTGGGACTGAAACGATGATCTCGCCATCCACTATAGCTACCAAGTTCTCGTTTTGGAATTGGAGCTTGAGGGTTTGGGAATCGTACTCGTCAACGCCCTCGATGACCGCCTCCCCTCTGGCGAAGCCTTTCTCAGTCCGACGTTGCACGTCTACGATTTTGCCCTTAAACACCTGGAAGCCCCCTACGACCTCCTTGACCGCCTCGATGACATTTGTTTTGGATTGCCTAGCCTCCCTTATCGTGCGGCCAATCTCCTCCACAAGGGTCATGGTACCGGGTACGGCCCACTGCTTTAGCTCCTTACCGGTCGTGGCATAGCAGGCGATCATGGCGGTACAACCCATGTCTATGGTGATGGTGCGAGAGAAAGTCTCGGTCCAGCGGTTGTTTATGGTATTGAGAATCGCGCTGTTGCCCTTCTCATCGCCTATGGCGAAGGGGGTGGACGAGACGCCGTACAAGGTGGCGGTGACCATTTGCAGCTCGGGGAAGGCCCTCCCCATACCGTCGCAATCCACCATGGGTATGCGCAGGCGAGCTGCTACAGTGAGAGGGGTGACAGAGTTCAACCCCCCAGCCTCGGCAGACATGGTGGCAGTGATTTCCTGACCTAGATAGCTCTCAAGGGCGTGAAAGGCCTTGATTATCTCATCCCCTTTTGGCAACTTCTCCACGATAACCGTAGGAGCGCCCATCATGGCAGTGGGCACGATCAAGGCCTCATTGTCTATTTCATCCAGGGAGAGCAAGGTTACCGGGCCAAACTCGCGTATGGCCGAAATCCCCATGAGCTTGCCTATGTAGGGATCACCGCCTCCGCCAGTGCCCAACACAGCCGCTCCCAAAGCGATATCCTCCACGTTTTCTGGGTTTAGCAATCTCATCTCAATTCATCCTTTCTCCGAATTGTCTCATCCAAGAGCTAAGTCACCTACAGCCTTTACTCGGATTTTGACCGCGTTGCTAGGCAGGTAGGCCAACGGAACTTCCTCTACATCGACAATGGTTATCGTGTCCTCGTCGGCCCCGGCGGCTATTGCCTTGTCGCTGGCTTCCTGCCGCGCCTGGGCCATGGCTTCCTCCCGGGGGATCTCTGCCAGGGCAAATACTCGATCGGTCTCGCCTCCTACCTGGGCGATGGCGGCGCCGATCGCGTTAGCCACAGGGTAATGATCGGGCTTGATCATCTCCGAGGCCCCCTCCACCTTCCTGGAAACGAGGATCGTGCCACCGCCGACGAGAATCAATGGTACAGGTTCAGCACTGGTCTTCATCCGGTCCACGGCGGTCTCCACCATAGACTGGATTTGGTCCAAACCTCTCCGAATGAGTGCAGAATCCAGATCCTTCACCGCACCAGGGTCGCCTATGTCGGCCAGCCCACCAGCGACGGCGATATCCGTCGCCGTTAACACAGATCCGCCAAATACGAGACCTTTGGTAGTGAGCTCATAGCCGACACTTCGAGGTCCTATCTTCAGAGGTTCCTGAGAGACGATGCTTCCTCCTCCTAGCCCGAAGGAATAGACATCGGGCATTCGGAAGTTGGTGCGAACGCCGCCGATGTCCACTGCGACAGATGCCTCGCGAGGGAAACCACGCAGCAACATGCCCACATCCGATGTCGTACCTCCAAGATCCACAACCATGGCTTCCTTTGCCCCGGACAGGAAGGCAGCTCCTCTCATGCTGTTGGTGGGTCCCGAGGCGAAGGTCAAAACCGGGTATTTCTCGGCATATTCTGCGCTCATCAGGGTGCCATCGTTCTGGCTTATGTAGAATGGCGCATCTATCTTCATCTCCTTGAGGGCTTTCCTGAAGGATTCCACTATCGCCTTGGCCAAATCTTCCAGGCACGCGTTTAGGATAGCTGCGTTTTCCCGCTCCAAGAGCCCCATACGTCCTATCTGATTAGACAGGCTAATGGAAACATCCGGTATTTCGTTTTGAACTATATCTGCGGCCCTATCCTCGAAGGAACTGTTCACTGGAGAGAAGACGGCTGAGATGGCCACTGCCCGAATCCCTTTGGATTTGATATCCTTGGCCACCTCACGAATCTCCCTTTCGTCCAGAGGCGATATCTCCCTGCCATCGAACTCGTGACCACCATGCACCAAGTACTTATGACTGCCGATGGTGTCTCTCAACTCAAAAGGCCAATCAACCATCGGCGGCAAAGCCTCGGTCGCAGGCAGTCCAAGCCTGATGGCCGCGGTCTCCATCAACCTCTTTCGCTCGACGACGGCATTAGTGAAGTGGGTCGTGCCGATCATCACCGCTTTGATTTGATCTGCCGGTACTTTCGTCTGCTCCAACACGGTCCTCATAGCGGTGGTGATGCCTGTGGTGACATCTGGAGAGGTGGGCGTCTTGTGCCAACCAATGACGTTGGTCCCATCCATCAGCACCGCATCCGTGTTGGTGCCTCCTACATCAACGCCGATTCTCATAATAAATGTCTCCCTTCTTCAATGATGATTCAGTTCTGCCTAGCCGCTGGGCCCATCAGGAATCGCCCTTGCTTGTGACGGCCCTTCTCTTCATTTCTTTGGCCATGTTGCGGGTGGCGTCCTCGAGAAGCTGGAAATAGGTTTCTTCGTCCGTCATCAGCAAGAACTTTCTCTTGTCGACATCTTCCTTCAACTCACGTAGAAACTGCTCGTCTTCCAACTGGCCGCTTTCGAGGGCGAACCCCATGAGCCTGCTGGCAGCGTCAACCAGGCGAAAGGTGCCATAGAGGTGGGGCTCGTCCACCAACAGATGGGCGCTCGAAAAGAGGAAAGCGAGCACCTCAAAGAGGTCGTCTTCGGAGATTATCATTCTCTGACTCATGACTTCCACTCCTTGCCATACTCGTCCAGGAAAGCGATCTGACTCAAATCCAACCTTGGAGGTGGTTCGGGATCTTCCGCTGGATAGCCCAGGGTGATGACCAACAAGGGTTCGACTCTTTCCGGAAGATCCAAGATCTCGCTGATGGCAACCTTTGCATAGGAGAGGGCCGGACAACTGCCGATGCCCATTTCATAGGCGGCCAGCATGATATTCTGCGCTGCTATAGCGCAATCGGCCAGATATGTGGCCTGGGCCCAAGGGTTTGCATCCGGGGCTTTCTCCACACAGATGACGATGAAGGCAGCGGGCATGAGGAATATCCCAGGGGCAAACTTCCTGATTAGTTCTTTCACCGGTGGCGACGTCACGACCACAAACCTCCACCTTTGTTGGTTGCTGGCTGTCGGAGCCCATCTGGCTGCATCTAGGAGCTTCTCCAGCGCATCTTTCCCTATCGGTTCATCGCTGAACTGCCTTATGCTTCTTCTGCGTTTGATAGCTTCGAAAACATCCACAGTGACAACCTCCATTGGACTATAGACCAACCTCTTGCTCGGTATCAATCGTAGAGGTGGCAGGCTACGAGATGCCCATCACTCACTTCCTTCAGCACAGGTTCTTCTGCGGTACAGCGATCGCTCTTTCGCGCAGGGCAACGGGGGCCGAAACGACAGGTGCCCTCTTCGCCACCCAAAGTTGATATCTCCCCCTCTAGGATGATCTCTTCGGCTTCGTATTCCGGGTCTGCGACGGGCATCGCCGATAGTAAAGCTTGGGTGTAGGGGTGCGTGGGCTCCTCGAAGATGTCTTCTACAGAGCCCAATTCCAGAATCTTGCCCATGTACATCAGTGCAACCTGGTCACAAATGTAGCGGATAACGGCCAGATCGTGGGAGATGAATAGGTAGGTCAAGTTCAATCTCTGCTGTAGCTCGAGCAGAAGGTCTAGTATCTGAGCCTGGACCGAAACATCCAAAGCCGAGGTCGGCTCATCGAGGATCAACATCTTCGGCTCCAGGGCCAAAGCACGAGCAATTCCTATCCTTTGCCTCTGTCCACCGCTGAACTCGTGAGGATACCGGTAGAGATGATCCTCCATCAATCCCACGAGACTTACCAAATCGCGAACCCTGTCATCCAAAGTGCGGCCCTTAGCCTGCTTGTGAACCACCATAGGCTCACCAACGATCCTCTTCACTGTCATCCGTGGATTCAGAGAGGAGTACGGATCCTGAAAGATCATTTGCATTTCGGAACGCCGTTCACGCATTTCCGATTCCGACAGCTTACACAAGTCCCGACCCTCGAAGATGATCTCCCCCTCTGAGGGCTCAATGAGGCGCAGGATGGTCTTGCCTACGGTGGTCTTGCCCGAGCCTGACTCCCCTACTAGGCCGAAGGATTGTCCCTGCTCGATGCTCAAGTCAATCCCGTCTACGGCCTTGACAAAACCTACTTGACGACTAAAAAACCCTCCCTGTATCGGGAAGTACTTCTTGAGCTTCCTTACTTCCAACAAAGCTTCGGTCATGAAAATTCCCACTCAAGAGTATAGAAAGCAGCTAACCTCGTGGCCGGGCCCGATCTCCAATGGTGCTGGGGGCGGTTCCTCCACGCACCGAGGCATGGCGTGCTCGCAGCGGGGATGAAACCTACAGCCTGCTGGAGGGTCGAGGAAATTGGGGATTGATCCCGGAATCCCTTGAATCGTACCCCGCTTCGTGCCGTACGTGGGGATGGCCCTCATCAAACCAACGGTATAAGGGTGCTTCGGGTTCTTGAAGACGTCTATCACACCGCCGCATTCTACAACCACACCGGCATACATCACTGCCACCCTCCGGCACATCTTAGCGACTACGCCCAGATTATGGGTGATGAGGAGTACAGAAAGGTTCAGCTCTTGCACCAATTCCTCGATGAGGCGCAGGATCTGGGCCTGAATGGAGACGTCGAGCGCGGTCGTTGGCTCGTCGGCGATGAGCAGGCTTGGCGTCCCTGATAAGGATGTGGCGATCAACACCCGCTGCCGCATGCCACCACTAAACTGGTGGGGGTAATCACCGATCCTCTCCGCGACGTCGCTGATACCAACCCTCTGCAACATCTCTATTGCTCTTTCCTTGGCCGTCCGTCGTAGCCTGCGGATCGCCGGGAGGAGATTTCCCATCACTCCAAGAAGGCCCAGCCTAGACGCTTTGGAAGTGTCTCGCCTGGAGCCGATAATGTCTATCATCTGATCGCCGATAGAGAATACGGGATTTAGGCTGGTGGCTGGGTCCTGGAAGATCATCGCCAATTTCTTGGCCCTGAGCAATCTTATCTCTTCGCCCGTCTTCTTGAGGACCTCTTCTCCTTCAAATAACACCTGGCCGCTTGTGATCTCGCCCGGCGGACAGGGAATCAGACGAGGAATGCTGAGAGCGGTCATTGTCTTGCCGCAACCAGTCTCCCCGACCAGTCCCAAGATATCCCCCCGCCAAATCTTCAGGTAGACTCCATTCAGGACTTTGGAGACACCATCGAAAGTGTGAAAATCCAAGCGAAGGTCTTTGATCTCTACCAGCAAGTCATTCTTCATAGTCGAGCCATCTCGTGACAGCTATCTCCGGGCCCTAGGGTCTAAAACGTCCCGCAATCCATCGCCAAGGATATTGAAGCCAAAGACGGTCAAGAACATGGCAAGTCCAGGGAAGGTGGAATACCACCAGCCGTAGGGAAGAAACTCGCGGCCCTTGGAGATCATGGCTCCCCACTCGGGGATGGGAGGTTGAGCTCCCACGCCGATAAAGCCCAGGGCAGCCAGGTTGAGGACCGCAAAGCCGAAATCCATGGAGGCCTTCACCATAATGGCAGACAGGCAGTTGGGTAAGATGTGGTTGAAGATGATGCGTGGCCGGCTGGCACCGATGCATCGTGCTGCTTCCACGTAGTCCTCCTCCCGGATGGAGAGCACCTGGGCCTGGACCAGACGACAGTAACCAGGCCACCACATGATGGATAGGGCCATCATGGCGTGGAGGATGCTCGGACCCAAGGCGGCCGTGATGGCCAGAGCGAGGAAGATGCCGGGCATAGTCAGCATGATGTCTGTGATGCGCATGATGACTTCATTCACCAGGCCGCCAAAGTAGCCTGCGATACCACCCAGGACTATCCCGATGAGGCCGCCCACCAGGACGATCACGGTTCCTGCTATCAGCGAGGTCTGAGTAGCCCAGACCGTCCGCGTGAAGACGTCCCGCCCATATTCATCGGTGCCGAAAAGATGATCGCGGGTAGGTCCCTGCAAACGTATCTCGACATGCGTGGTGAAGCCCGCGTCGTCAGGATGCGGCACCCACGACCTGCCGGTAAGAGCAACAACTGACAGGAAGACGATAATGACGACGCCAAGGATGGAGAGTCGACTCTGTCGAAAACGATATAGCCCCCGCCTCCATTCATCAATAAGACCTTGGTTTTCTGCTCGCCAACGGCCCCACCAGCCTCGGGCTTCAACTAACGTGCTCATAGATCCTATCCATACCCCAATGATACTGCCTAGCCGTACCGGATCCGAGGGTCGATGACTCCATAGGAGATATCCACCAGCAGGTTGACGGTCGTAAACAGCAAACCCACAAAGAGAGCAATGCCCATGATGGGTTGAAAATCCAGTGTCATAGCGGATTTCACGGCATATAGGCCTATGCCTGGCCAGTCAAAGACGGTTTCGATCATGACTGAACCGCTCAACTGCCAGCCGAAAAGAAAGCCCAGCATGGCCACGGTAGCGATGAGGGCGTTCTTCAGCACGTACTTGAACAGGATAACTCGCTCAGGAAGGCCGCTAGCTCGGGCCATGGTGACGAAATCTCGCTGCATCACCTCTAGGATGTCAGCCCTCAGTAGCCTGGTGATCAAGGCTATGCCAATCAATGCCTGGCAGAACGCAGGCAGAGCAATGTATTTCAATGCTATGCGGAATTTCTCAAGGTCGGCCGCCAGCAGGCTGTCAACCAGCAGCATCCCGGTCACATTGGGTGGAAAAGGAACGCGCGGATCAAAGCGCCCACTGATGGGCAACAGATGCCAGGTCATACCTAGAATCAACTGCAGGACCATGCCCAGCCAGAAGACGGGCAGGCTGATGGAGGAGAGAGCGATGACCCTGGATACCTGATCCGGCCATCTATCTCTGAAAACGGCGGCGGCCATGGCCAACGGCAGTCCGATAGCCACCCCCATGATTGTGGATACGACGACCAGCTCGAAAGTGGCCGGGAAATAACGTCGCAGGTCCAGTGCCACAGGGTGACGGCTCATCATAGATACGCCAAGGTCGCCCCTGAGGACGCCCCGCATGTAGTTAAGGTATTGCACCGGCAGAGGCTTGTCGAGACCGAATTCCTCCTCTAGTTTGTGGATCTGTTCCGCGGTGGCCTGCGGTCCAGCGGCCAGCCTGACCGGATCCCCAGGTACGATGTGGGAGATAGCAAAGGTCACGATAGATAAACCGATCAGCACCGGTATGATCAGCAGCAGTCGACGTATTAAGTAGTAACGAAGTCCCACTTACTATCCCTCTTTCAAGTGGTGTGATTGACACTGACGAAGGGATGCATCCTAGACACCGATTCGCTGCGAAACCGCATCCCTCGTTACCCAACACAGTTGAGGTCTTCCATCTGCGTGCAAGGATCTACTGCCATGGAAGTAGTTGCGATGATGGAAATCCAACGCTGCAGCAACAGAAGGTGGTGACCAGCGCACCAACGGGAAAGCTTGTCGCATATCGTGGGCAGGTGGTGAGGGAGGATTCCCTCCCTCACCACCTAGCTGTCCGCTAGGCCTCTTCTATCCACAAGGGCCAGAAGTCGAGCGCAATGTATCCTGTGTACTCGTAGCCCTTGACCCGGTCCGAGAAGCCAAGCATGTTGGGCATGGTGTAGAGCATGACCGCTGGAATGTCCTCCATGATCATCCGCTGCATGTCCTTGATCAGCTCCATGCGCTCCTCCTCGTCCGCTGTCCCTTCCGCCCGTTCAAGGACGGCATCGAACTCCGGGTTCTTGTAGAAGCAAGCCGACTGGAAGCTGCCACCCTCCGGCTTGTCCCAGAAGGGAGAGTAGTACTGGTACCTGAACCATTGCGTGGCCACCGGACCCAGATCATCAAAGACGGCGATCGTGTCCGCCCCTGTATCCGGCTGCGTGGACATGGCAACCATGTCCGGCCAGACCTTGGGAACCAGGTTGACCGTGAAGCCGAATTGCGCCAAAGGCTCAGCGAGCATCGTGCCCATGGCTTCTTCGAAGGGCAGTCCGGTCACGTAGACAAAATCGATATCCAGCCCGCCGTCAGCCCAGGGTGTCATGTCCAGATACCGCCGCGCTTCCTCCAAATCCTGTCGGTAAATTGGCTGGACGTTGGGATCATGGCCCGGAACGCCGTCAGGCAGGCAGCCAGTGATCAGTGGACACAGTTCCGGACCACCTTGCGTGGCCACGAACCCTTCGTAGTCAAAGGCATAGGCCATGAACTTGCGGAAGTTGGGATCTGAGAACGGTTCCCGCTGGTTGTGCATCTTGACGTAGCCGGTCAAGAAGCCCGGATTTACCTCCGTGTGCGTCCCAGGATTGGCATCGATCAAGGGCAGGTCATCCACCGCAACCGTATCCGTGACGTCAATCTCGCCAGCCAGCAACGCCATTCGCCTCTCTGCTGAGTCGCGGATGATCCTCCAGATCACACCTGCCAGGCGACCCTGTGATGGCCATCCGCGCCAGTAGTCTGGGGCCGCCTCGAGCTCATAGACCGTTCCAGGCTCCCAGCGCTTGATCTTAAAGGGTCCGGACCCGGCGGCGTTCTCGAGCAGCCATCCCTCCCCTTGGTCCCCGTTAACCTCATGAGCCATGACCTCCTCGGGATTGGCGATGAAGGTCTGTCCGCCGTATCCCAGAAGCCAGGGCAAGTCGGCGAAGGGCATCGTGAGGACTATGCGCAAAGTGTGGTTATCAACAACCTCGATACTATCCTCGTTCATCACCGGTAGTATGTTGGCCGCCCGGGGCCTCTGGAAGCTCAAGATGCCCTTAAGGGTCCATGCGACTGCTTCCGCGGTTAATGGCGTGCCATCGTGGAAGGCGGCCCGCTCGTCCAGATGGAAGACCCATTCCCGGACGTCGTCAGAAACATCGTAGCTCTTGCAGATATTGGGCGTTAGTCTGGGCGGCCATCCTTCCTGCCACCAGAGCGAGTCGTAGACCGCTCTCATCATGCAGTTGATCGAATAGTCGCCGCGATCACGGGGATCCAGTGTGGGTATGTCCTGGCCTCCCGCGTAGATGAGCACTTGCGGCTCAGCGACCGGCACTGGCGTCGGCGTAGGGGGCACCGGTGTGGCCGTGGCCTCCGCCGGTGCGGGTGGTGAGGTCGGCGTGGGCTCAGGGGCTGGTGCGCAGCGAGCGACCAGCACGGCGCCGCCTCCCGCTAACAACTCCAAGAAGCGCCGGCGTGTGATCTTGCGCCGCAGCGCTCTTACGGCATCACTCTCTTCTGTCCTTCTCAATTCTTTCCTCCTTTGTCATTGACACTCTGTGCCTGCGGCCGAGAGTGTTATTCCCGATCGGCTCTTTCTGGAGGAGACCGGAACTATCGGGCCCTGCTACCCGTCCTACACTTCCCAGGCCGCGGAATATACAAAAATAGACTGGTTCTGCAACTTACAGGATACCACCCCCTTTCGGAGCTCGCAGCGTGATCGTTGTGTTCAGAGTGCTGGCCAAGGCGTTCAACCTAAGCTTAAAAAATGAATATATCATGTATTTTGAGAAAGGTCAAATTCTGAGCTATGGCCAAGTGAAGCGGTCAGCAGATAATTGACGTAAAACATATCAAGTGGCCTGAAAATTGTCAAATCGCTAGCCGTGACCCCGGGGTGCCACAGCCTCACGGATACTGTGAGGCTACAGCTGGAGTGCGGAGCCCAACGGTCTTTGTTCGGCTCGAAATCACAAGCAGCGCCCATTTTGACCAATTGCTTACACCTGTGGTAAAATCAGGCTAGAATCAAGCCGGAAAAAGAAAGGACGTGCTTCATGGTTGGAAGAATCATCGGCTATGTCGTGGCGGGCATTCTGATTCTCTTCGGAGTGCTCTACCTGTGGTCTATTCCAGCGGCGGCGCCTAATCAGGTTGTGTCCAGACTAATAGTAGGGCTGATCTCGATGGCCATTGGAGTAGTGATAATCTGGGTGGTAAGGACCAGGGGGCCGCGCCCTATCCAGCAGGTCGTTCAGCAGTTGGATCTGGACATGCCAGGCGACATTGGCTTAGAAAAACTTAAGTGCCAGAACTGTGGAGCAGAGTTGGACAAGAGGAGTGTGACCTTGGCGCAGGGCGCCGCGATTATTAGTTGTCCCTACTGCGGCTCTACGTATCAGATAACGGAGGAACCAAAATGGTAGGAGCTAGGAGGTCACGACTTTTTAGATTAACTGCCGGGCTGTTGCTGGCAGTTTTGCTCCTGATCTTGCTCGGCGGCATCGCTCAGGCGCAGGATTATCGGTTCACTGTGGACAGGAACCTCGTCTCGGTGTACATCCAGGAGGATAGCTCCATTGATATCGTATATGATATCACCTACACTTGTGACCCTGGCGCGCATCCGATTGATATCGTGGATGTGGGCTTGCCAAATGATTCCTACGATCTTTCCAGTGCCAAGGCGACGATAAACGGCCAACCGGTAACCGCGATCCGTGAGTCGGAATGGTTGGATATCGGGGTAGAGGTTCACCTGGGCAGCAATACGATAATGCCCGGCGAGACCGGTACACTACACCTGGAGATAAACAACCCCCGCATGGTATACCAGGATAGCCAGGAGGAGGAGCACGCCAGTGTGCGTTTCTATCCCCATGCGTACGACAGCGCGAACGTTCACGGCACCACGTACTTAGAGGTGACGATCTATTTTCCTCCAGGAGTGCAACCGGACGAGACTCGCTATCTTCAGGAGTTCACCCAGGCCTATATGGACGGGGATAGGCCGGTCATGGTATGGGTGAGCGAACAGGCCCGGCCGGATCAGCAGTACCAGTTCGGCGTCTCGTTCCCCAAGCGGTATGTCAGGGAGATCTACACTGAGCCAACGGCGGACGTAGGAGGGGCGTTACTAGGCCTTTTCGGTGCGCTTTTCAGTTCACTTTTGCCCTTCACCATCTGTGGAGGCTTCATCCTATGGATCATCCTGGGAGCGGTCATAGGGTCCGTGAGACGACGTGGCAGACTCATGGACTATATGCCGCCTCTGGTGTCGGTGGAGGGCATGGGTGTCAAGCGAGGGTTGACTGCAGTAGAGGCAGCGGTGCTGCTCGAGGCTCCTCTAAACAGGGTGCTGACCATGATCCTCTTCGGCTTGGTGAAGAAGGGAGCGGTGCGAGTAGCTTCGGAGAAGCCGCTCCGTCTCGAGAAGGCGGAACCTCTGCCGGAGGGACTGCACCCTTATGAGAACGATTTCCTGGCTGCGATAAAGGCGAATGGTGACTTCAGAGAGAGGGACTTGACAGCGGCGACGACCAACCTGATCAAAGCGGTGAACGAAAAGATGAAGGGCTTCCACGCCAAGGATACCATCGCCTACTACAAGGACATTGTGGCCCGCGCCTGGAAGCAGGTCGAGGCGGCCGATACCCCAGAGGTGGTTGACGAGAACCTTGAGTGGATGATGGCGGATGAGGATTTCGACCAGAAAATGCCTCAGACCTTTGGCGAGCGGCCGATACCGATGCCCATCTGGTGGTGGGCGTACACTGGTGCCCCTCGACGCGCGACAACTGCACGCCCAAGCCCCGGCAGGGCTGCTCCCGCCCCGACGGGCCCTCGCACAGTCCCTGGCGCTCAGTTGGCCAACACTGTTGTCAGCAGGGTCGAGGGCATCAGCAATACGATTGTACGCAATGTGTCCGCGTTCACCGCCGGCGTCACCAAGGTGACTCATCCCGCGCCGGTCAAGACTTCCAGCGGCCGGGGTTGGAGTGGTGGCGGTGGAGGTGGTTGCGCCTGTGCATGTGCCTGCGCGGGTTGCGCCTGCGCCTGTGCGGGAGGTGGGCGCTAGTCGCTATGCTACTGCTTTGAACTAAGGATTCTGACCCCTCGGAGACATGAGGGGTCAGTTTCATTTAGGCGAATACGGGTGGTTATCGCTAGCAGATTCTGGGCAGCATCTCGCCGGCCAGCATGTCCACGATGCGTGTGCCTCCGATACCGGTTCTCAAGAGGACCTTTCCTCTCGGCTCGGCTACCAC